>CAVHAH010000039.1:0-13630 GCA_963633785.1 bacterium | reverse complement strand
AGATGGAGCCCGACGAGAAAAAGATGTTCCTGGAGGATTTGGGCATCGGCGTTTCGGGATTGGATCGCCTGGTCACGCTCGGTTATTCGCTTCTGGGGCTGATCAGCTATCTGACGGCAGGCCCGAAGGAAGTTCGTGCATGGACGATTGAAAAGGGCACGAAAGCTCCGCAGGCGGCAGGCAAGATTCACACCGACTTTGAACGCGGATTTATTCGCGCGGAAATCGTGGCCTATGACGATTTGATTCGCGAAGGCTCGATGGCGGCGTGCAAGGAAAAGGGTCTGATTCGCAGCGAAGGCAAGGAATATGTGATGAAGGACGGCGACGTTACGCTGTTCCGTTTCAACGTTTGATCGGAGCCAATCGAATGAAACAAAGAAATCCGGGCGTATTTCGCGCAAGCTGCCTGTATTTTTTCAGCGGCGTCGGCATTTGGCTGGTTTGGCTGTTCGTGAATCTGTTCGCCGAAAGGCTGAGCGGCGTGAATCCGTTTGTGCTGGATTTGCAAGTGAGCATTTTATGCTACCTGCCGTTTATCATTGTTCCGGTAATCACGGTAAATAAACGTGTGCCGGGCATGCTGCGGCTGAATCCGATTTCCGTGGGCAATGCACTGCGCATTTGTGCCATTGCTTTTCTGACGGTATTCGCAGTGCAAAACGGCATTACGCTTTGGTACGGAATTCTGCAAAAGCTCGGCTTGAATCCGTTTGCTTTGTCCGATTTACTGCCGAGCAATCGCGCGGAACTGATGATTGAACTGTTCAGTGTTGCGATACTGGCGCCGCTTAGCGAGGAGATTCTGTTTCGGGGAGCGATGCTCTCGGCATGGGAACCGCGCGGCGGCAAAAAGGCGGTTTGGGTCACGGCGATTTTGTTTGCGATTCTGCACGGCAATCTCGCCGGATTTCCCGCACATCTGCTTGCGGGCGTGCTGTTGGCGCAGCTGGTTCTGTTTACCGATTCGCTGTATGCGGGGCTGATTTTTCACACCGTTTACAATGCGGTGCTGACGATTCTGTCTTATGTATCTTCTGCGGCAACAAGCGTGGATACTGCGCAGGATGTGTTCTATCAGAACATTCTCGCCTCTCTCGGATCGCAGGGCGTTATCACACTGGTATTGGACATAATCCTAACCGGCTTGTTGATTTATGCCATCATGCGTCAAATGCGCAATCGTGCATCGATGATTCAGGTATTGCGTGAGATGGATGATTCGAACGGCCCCGTTTATATCGACGGCATGGAACTGATGCAAAAGAGTAAGCGCCATTCTCCGTTTTGTGCGGCGGTTGACAGAACGCCCTTGCGCACGAGCACGATACTGGTGTTGATGGCGAGCGTATCGAGCGCGGCGGTTCGGTTTATCGTGAATATCCTGTCGATGATATCGGCTTGAGGGAGCTTGAATGAATGCATTGATACTCTGCGTGGGAAAACTCAAGGAGAAATGGCAGTCGGACGGCTGTGCGGAATACCTTAAGCGCCTTTCACGCTACGGGAAATACGAAGTGGTTGCCGTGGAGGATTCACGAGATCCCGTGAACGGTTCGCAGGCATTGATTCGCCAGGGCATGGAAAAAGAGGGAGCGGCATTGCTTAAATACATTCGCCCGAATGATCGGGTGATTGCCATGTGCATTCGCGCGAATGCTCCCGATTCCGTGAAGTTTTCCGAAATCACGGGAGCGTGGGCGGCGGACGGTCGGCGATGCGTGTTCGTAATCGGCGGTTCAAACGGGCTTTGCGAAGCGGTTCTGAATCGTGCGGATGAAAAAATCTCGTTTTCAAACCTGACATTTCCGCACGGCTTGATGCGTGTGATATTGCTCGAACAGCTCTATCGCGCCGAGCGCATCCGAGCAGGCGAAAAATATCACAAATAGAATGTTGATTTCGATGAAAGGGTGGCACACTTTGAAGAAGATTCGCACGAAATATATCCTTGCGGTGTTTTTCCTGATTCTGTTTGCGGCATTGACGTACGGACTGCAAAATGTGGACGTGCAGACCTACGCCGCAACCGATTCGCCAATCGGCTTTGCGTCGGTCAATATAGGCGTTCATGAATATCTCGACAGCGTGCTTTCACAGTATCGCGGCGAGGATGGGCTGTTCTATAAAATCACGAAGCTGCTCGGCTATGTTGCAATCGCAACCGCACCGTGTTTTGCGCTGCTGGCGTTGTCCGAGATGATTCGAAAAGGCGGCCTGCGGGGCGTTGACGGCGATTTGTGGGCGTTGCTGGGGCATTATGTGCTGCTTGCGGCGTGCTATGTGGCGTTTGAAAAGTATATCGTGAATTATCGCCCGATTCTGGTGGACGGCGCATTGGAAGCGTCGTATCCGTCGTCCCACACGATGTTGACCGTGGCGATGTTCGGTGCGGCAATGGTTCAGATGAAAAAGCGCATTCGCATTCGCCCGCTGCGTGCGGTGGTTCGCTTCGTATTCGGCTTGGCGATTGCGGCAATGGCTGTCGGCAGATTGCTCAGCGGCGTACACTGGCTGACGGATATCATCGGCGCACTGCTGATCGGTTTTGCGCTGGTGTCGCTGTATGATGCGGTATTCATGCAGATTCGCCGAGTGCAGAAAAGAAAGGCGAAGGCTCGCAAACGTTCGAGAAAATAGAATAAGATTAGACGGCAGAGTTTTCTGCCGTCTAATCTTATCGGAAATATACTTGAAATGCTGTTTGAAATATGTTAAAATTCATGCATATATCAATGAAGGGGTGTTCAGACGCATGAAAATCGCGCTGACGCAGGAACAGATCAATACGCTGAAGGCTTTCCTGGATAAATTCGAAGATGCGGAACAGCTTTCCGAGCGTGAATACGTGCTCGATTTGTTTGATATCGAGCCGCCGATGACCATGGATATCGCACTTGAAAAGGACGGACTTCGCATTGATGGGGCGGCCGAATTGCGTTTCGATGAGGAACTCGACGGCTGGTATGCCGCAGAGCGCACCGAAGATTGCGAAAAGGTCGAGAATGCGCTTCGCAGTGCGGGCGCACTGTAAAACGATCTTCGGGTGAATACGATGGCAGACGGAAAGCGTGATGCGTTCGCAAGAGGCGTTTCACCTGAATTCGAGAGCGCGAACAGCCTCAGCCGCCGTGAACGGCGTTGCCTGACCGCGCTTTTTCGTGTGCTTTCCCGTGCGCAGAAGGGCTATGATCCGCAAGCCACGCAACAGCTTTGCAGGCGGCATATCTCTGTGAGAAACGTTCTTGAAAGTAATGCCGAATTGCTTGAAAAAGAAGGCGTTTTGAAGAAAAGTGCGGAACTGATGTCGCTGATTCCGTCGCTTGCACGCTATTCGCAGCGAACGCCGAACGGGGCGCATCCGCATTTGAATACGCTTTCTGCTGCGGAAGATTATCTGAAATCGCTGTATATCGGCGTGTCCATTGAGCAATTCTATGTGCTTTGTCTGGATTCGGCGGGCACATTGATTCAAAGCGTTCTGCTTCAGAAGGGAACGGTTGACGAAACGCCGTTTTATTTATCGCATCTTCTGAAAGCGGCGATTGATACGCAAGCCGATGCGATTTTGCTTGCACACAATCACCCCGGCGGCACATGTCGGCCGTCTGCGGCGGATATCGCCTGCACGCAGGAGGCGTTGGATGCGCTGTATGCGCTGGGCATTCCGATGCTGGATCATGTGATTGTTGCGGGCGGAAAGGTTGTCAGCCTTCGCAAAAACGGATATTTGGAAAACGAGTATTGGACACGGCAGGATGTGTTTGAAAAGCTGAATCGGCAGTGGCTGAAAATTCAGGAAACGGAGGCAAGCAAATGAATATTGCGTTGATTATTGCCGGCGGTCGCGGCATGCGCATGGGACAGGAGATTCCCAAGCAGTTTTTGACCGTGAATGATAAACCTGTGATTGCATATACCATGGAGGCGTTTGAGAAGCATCCCGATATCGATGCGATTGCGGTGGTTTGCGTGGAAGGCTGGGAATCGATTCTTGCGGCGTATGCACGGCAGTATAAAATCACCAAGCTCAAGCATATTATCCCCGGCGGCACGAACGGACAGGGGAGCATTCGCAACGGTATATTCGAGCTGGAGAAGCATTATCAGCCCACAGATATCGTTCTTGTGCACGATGCCATTCGCCCGATGGTCAGCCAGGCCATCATATCGGGATGCATTGCCACCGCTATGGAGCGGGGTTCGGCCATTGTGACCATTCCCTGTCAGGAAGCAATGCTGGAAACGGAGGATCAGGTTTCCACAACGGCGCAATACCCGCGCGATAAATTGAAGCGCACGCAGACGCCGCAGGGCTTTCCGATCGGACGATTGGCGGATGCTCACCGCAAGGCACTGGAAAAGGGAATCACCAATTCCATAGCATCCTGCACGCTGATGGTGGAACTGGGCGAGACGATTTATTTTTGCGCAGGTTCGGAGATGAATATCAAACTGACCACGCCGGATGACATGGTGATATTCAAAGCGCTTCTGAATGTGGTGCGTGATTGAGGAAACGGAAATGGAAAAAAAGTATCTGACGCTGGAAGAATACCATACGCTGCTCTATGAAATGCTGAAACTGGTGGATTCGATTTGCCATGCGGAGCGATTGCGGTATTTTCTTTCCGGCGGTACGCTGTTGGGTGCAATTCGGCATAAGGGCTTTATTCCGTGGGATGACGATATCGACCTGATGATGCCCAGACCGGATTACGAAATTTTCCTGAAGAAAGCGCAAAAGCGAATGCCCAAACGGTATCAGCTGGCGTTCCCCGACAGAACAAAGGATTACGCACAGCCGTGGATACGCATCGTGGACACCTATACCGATGTGGATGATTCCGGAATGCAGCACGCGCGGACGTTCTCGCTGTTTCTGGATATTTTCCCGATTGACGGTCTGCCGCAGAGCAAATGGTGTTCGGATTTGTGCTTCAAGCGCGTTCGTGCATGGGATATCCTGCTCAAATGCGCCCGAAAAAAGGATTTGTATCCCGACGAGCGCCTGAAATGGATAAAGCGGCCGCTGATGGCGCTTACGCATGTTCGTGCATTGCCGAAATATGCCATCGGCGTGAATAAAGCGGCACGCAGATACAGCTTTGAACGCTCGCATTATGCGGGAGTGTTGACCGTGACGCACTACGGAAGCCGTGAACGGATGCCCGCAGAGGTGTTTCGGGGAAGCGTGATGGTGGAATTCGAAGGCGGAATGTATCCCGCACCGATCGGGTATCATACTTATTTGTCGCGTCTGTACGGCGATTATATGGTTTTGCCGCCGGTGGAAAAGCGCGTGTCGGATCACAATCTGCGTGCATATATGAAATCCTCACAGGAGGAAGGCTGAATGAATCGGGAATTGTATGCCTCGGATATTCATCGTTCGATTGAACGGCTTCAAGGCGTTGAGCAATTTCGGAATGCCGATGTTTTGATTACGGGGGCAACGGGACTGGTCGGTGCATTTCTGACGGATGCATTGATTGCGTTGAATCGTGAAGAGCGATTGAATATGCGCCTGTTCGCACTCTGCCGAAATGAACAGCGCGCACGAAACCGTTTCGGTGAAAGCGTGAATGTGATTGCGGGGGATGTGGCGGCCGAGCGTGAATTGCCCGAATGCGATTTTATTATCCATGCGGCATCCAATGCACACCCGAAGGCGTTTGCGTCTGATCCCGTGGGAACGATGCTCGGCAATATTCAGGGCGTTCATAATCTGTTGGAACACCTGCGCAAACAGGGACACGGGCGGTTGCTGTTCGTGTCTACGGGCGAAATCTACGGCGATAATCCCGCCGTTCGGGATGGCTTTGCGGAAACGGATTTCGGAAAAATCGATTCGATGAATCCGCGCTCGTGTTATCCGGAAAGCAAACGTGCCGGAGAAACGCTGTGCGCAAGCTATTTCAGTCAATACCGAACCGACAGTGTGGTTGCGAGGCTGTGCTATGTATTCGGCCCCACAATCACGCAGGAGAATTCACGCGCGGATGCGCAGTTTCTGCGAAAGGCGCTTGCGGGCGAAGACATCGTTCTCAAGAGCACGGGCGCACAGGTGCGCTCCTATTGCTATGCGGCGGATGCCATACGGGCGCTTTTGACCGTTTTGCTCTGCGGCGAAAGCGGAGAAGCCTATAACGTCGCCAATCGGGAAGCGTCTCGTTCCATTCGTGAATACGCGGAAACGCTGGCACGGATTTCGGGCGTTTCGGTTCGGTTTGAATTGCCGTCGGATGCGGAGAAACGCGGTTATTCCACCGTTTCCCGTGCGGTTCAAAAACCGGACAAACTGGAAGCACTCGGCTGGAAACCGCAGTTTACATTTGAAGAAGGCTTGGAACACACCTTCAGAATCATCGAGGAAGCATGAATGTCAATCTGATTAAGAAAAACCCGCTGCTTTTGAAAACGGCACGATGGGTTCGGCGGGTGCTCGGGCGTGCGTGGATGCGCACGGCGCATGCATTGGGCACGAAGGAGAATACGGTTTTCTTTTCGAGCTTTCACGGAAAATCCTATTCGGACAGCCCGAGGCAAATTTCGGAAGCCCTGCACGCTTTGAATCCGAAAACAGAAATCGTCTGGCAGCTGGCGGATCGCACGGGCGTTCCCGATTATGTGCGCATCGTGCGCCCGCATTCGCTCAAGGCGTTATCGGAGATTGCACGGGATAAATGTATTGTGGATAATTTCAATCGCCCCGTTCACTTTTTGAAATTCCCGAATCAGATTTATGTGCAAACGTGGCACGGCGATCGGGGATTCAAGAAGATTCTCTACGATTTGAACGACGGATTGCATTATCCCGACGGCGAACAAATGGATCTCGCCGTGACGGGTTCCGAATTCGGCACGCGCCTGTTTCGCACGGCGTTTCGCTATTTCGGCGAAGTGATGCAAAAGGGAATGCCGAGAAACGATGCGCTGGTACATCCGAATGCGCAAAGAATTCGGGAAGTTCGCAGAAAACTCGGCATTCGGGAAGACGAAAAAGTAATGCTGTACGCCCCGACATTTCGAGATGCAACGGTGGGCGGCGCATTCAAGGCGGATCTTGATTTGCAAGCGGCGCAAACGGCGCTGGAAGGAGCCACGCAATCCGAATGGCGTGTTCTGGTTCGGGCGCACGATTTGAATCGGGGCATCGCTTCCGAATCCGAAGCAATGGACGTAACGGATTATCCCGAGATGAGCGATTTGCTTTTGATTGCGGATCTTCTGATTACCGATTACAGTTCCTCCGCAGGCGATTTTGTTTTGCTGAATCGCCCCGTGATACTGTATCAACCGGATTTGGATGCGTTTATGAAAAGCGATCGGGAAATGTATTTTGATATCCGAACGTGTCCGTATGTCCGTGCGGAATCGCAGGAGGCACTGATGGAGCTTCTGAATCATTTCGATTCGATTCCGAACTGTGCGGAAGCGGTTCGCCGATTCTACGGCGTTACGGAAACGGGTGATTCCGCTCGTGCGGTGGCGGAATGGATTCAAGAACGTATGAAAGGCTGATAAAAATGTACGAAGCCATTGAGGAAATTTTCAAACAGATTATTCAATACAGCACGCTGGCAATGGAATGCATCGGCATGATTGTGGTTCTGATGACGGCGGTTTCCTGTTTTGTCGATATGTTCAAGCATAAAGAGGGCATTCGCGTGCGGCTGGCGGAAGGCATTTCTCTGGCGTTGCTGTTTAAGATGGGCGGCGAAGTGCTTCGAACGGTCATTGTGCGCACGTGGGATGAATTGGCGATACTTGCGGCAATCATTGTGATTCGAGGTCTGCTGACATTCCTGCTGCATTGGGAAATTCGCGACGAAAAGGCGGAAAAGAAGAAGGAATTAGCAAGTGAATGAAATTATGATTTTGGGTGCGGCCATCGGAGATGTGCTGGTTTCGCCGTTAACGCCCGATATGCTGAATCAGGCATCCAGCCCTACACGCATTCGCATAACCACGGGCGGCGATGCACTGAACGAATCCACCGTGCTCGCGCGGCTCGGTCATCGTGCGGCGCTCGGAACGGTGCTTGGCGCGGATGATATGGCGCACATGATTACGGCGCATTGTGCCCACGAAGGGATTGAACTGATTCCGAAAATCAACCCCGAAATCGATACGGGCGTCAATGTTGTGATGGTGGATGAAGCGGGCGAACGGCGCTTTCTTACGAATCCGAAGGGCAGTTTGCGCAAGCTCTCGCTTCGGGATGCGCTCGAAATAATGGATTCGCAGGCGTTTCGTGAATGCCGAATTCTGTGTTTGGCCAGCATGTTTGTATCGCCTGAATTGAATGCCTGCGATATGCAAAAGCTGTTTTGCCATGCACGGGAAAACGGAAAGACCGTTTGTGCGGATTCCACAAGGCGCAAAAACGGCGAAACGCTCAAGGATGTCGCCGATGCGCTTTCACAGCTGGACTATTTCTTTCCCAATGCAGGGGAAGCTCAGCTGCTCACAGGTGCGCAGAATGCGGAGGAATCCGCGCGAATGCTGGTGGATGCGGGCGTTCGCAATGCGGTGCTGAAGTGCGGAAGCGACGGCTGCCTGATTGCGAATGTTAATCAAACGATTCACATAGGCGCCTATCCTGCGAAATGCGTGGATACCACGGGTGCGGGCGATACTTTCTCTGCGGCATTTCAGGCGGCGCTGCTCGAAGAACGACCGATTGAGGAATGCGGTGCGTTCGCATGTGCGTCGGCGTCTTTGGCAATCGAAAACCTGGGAGCGACCACCGCTCGCCTTGACAGAAACGAAATCGAACGACGTGCGCAGGTTATTCTGAATAACGCACGATAAGGAGAATATTATGAACGATTGGATGCAGGTAAAGGTATTGACGACAACCGCAGGCGCGGATTTGGTTTCGGAAATTCTCCTGGAAGCGGGAAGCGAAGGAACGATGATCGAAGACCGCAACGATGTGTTTGAAAATCAGCGCCCCGAAGGACAGTGGGACATCATCGATACGGCCATCGCCGACAGAATCGGCGAAGATGTAAAAGTCACGGGTTATTATCCGATTGATGAAAATCGGGATACGCTGCTTTCGGGCATCGCAAGTGCGCTGGATCGTTTGCGCGCGCTTTCGCAGGATGTGGATTTGGGCAAACTGGAAATCCGTGTAGAAGGCTTTGAAAACGAGGACTGGTCGGAAAGCTGGAAAAAGTCCTTCAAGCCGATTCGATTGGGCGAACATATCGTAATCTGCCCCGGCTGGCTGGAGTGCGAACATCAACCGGACGATAAAGTGATTGAAATCGATCCCGGAATGGCATTCGGAACGGGAACGCATGAAACCACGGGCATGTGTGCGGCACTGATTGAAAAGTATGTGCAGCCCGGACAGCGTGTGATTGACATCGGAACGGGCAGCGGCATTCTCGCAATCGTTGCGGCGCATATGGGTGCGGGCGAGGTGCTTGCTACGGATTTGGATGCCGTTGCGGTGCGTGTGGCGGCGGAAAATGCTCAGCTGAACGGTTTCGGCGGAAAAATCGATTGCCGTTGCGGCGATTTGCTGGATGTGGTGGACGTATCGGGCGATGTGGTGATTGCGAATATCATTGCGGACGTGATTCTGATGCTGGCGAAGCCGGTGCGTGAACGCATTGTCGAAAACGGTATTTTCATTTGCTCGGGCATTCAGGCGGAGCGCCGTGAAGATGTAAGAAAAGCGCTGCTTGAAAACAACTATGAAATTCTGGAAGCGCCCGTGAAGGGTGAATGGGCGGCGTTTGCCGCAAGGAAACGCTGATGGCGTCGTTTTATCTGGAGTCGCCGCATGAAACGGGCGAAACGGCGGCTTTGGCGGCAGAGGAGAGCAAACACGTTCTGAAGGTCCTGCGCATGAATATCGGCGACAGCCTGAATGCGATTGACGGATGCGGCGGACGCTTTGATGCACGCATTGAATCGGTGGAAAAGGACACGGTGTTCGTGAAGCTGCTCGAGCGCCTTGAAAGCCATGAATCCGAATTGCGCATCACATTGTATCAGGGATTGCCGAAGGCGGATAAGCTGGATTTCATCGTGCAAAAATTCACGGAACTGGGCGGAAACTGCATCTGCCCCGTTAAAATGGAACGCTCGGTGGTGAAATCCGATGCGAAAGACGGCATCAAGCGCCGTGAACGGCTTGAGAAAATCGCCCGAGAGGCGACCAAGCAGTGCCGCAGGGCGATTGCCCCCGAGGTTACGGAGCCGTTGACGTGGAAACAGTCGTTTGCGAGAATGCGCACGCATGATTTGCTGCTCGTTCCGTGGGAGGATGCGAGAGGCCTGCGAATGAAGGATATCGCACACGAAAAAGCGGAGATTCACGATATCGGCATCGTAATCGGCCCCGAGGGCGGCATGACGGCGCAGGAAGTGGACGCAATGGTGCAAATCGGCGCGCAGGCCATTACCCTCGGCCCTCGAATTCTGCGCGCGGAAACGGCGGCGGTCACGGCTGTGGCCATGGCGATGACGCTGTGGGGAGATTTATAACAAAAGAGGAATTTCTATGCGGACGATAGCGGTTTATACATTGGGATGCAAGGTTAATCAATACGACACGGAGGCGATGCTGGAGCTGTTCGAACAGGCGGGGTATAGGTCTGTTCCGTTTGACGGAGAAGCCGACGTGTATCTGATTAACACCTGTACCGTAACGGGAACGGGCGATCAGAAATCGTTGAAAACCGTGCGCCGCATTGCACGCAAGCATCCCGATTGCGCAATTATCGTTTGCGGATGCCTGGCACAGCGATTGGCAGACGAGATTCTGAAAATGGACAACGTGCGTTTGGTGCTGGGCGTAACAAAGCGCAGTCAGGTGGTTGAACTGCTTGAACGGGCGCTGAACGAAAACACGCGCATCAACGCAGTGGAAACGCTGAAAAACGCGCCGTTTGAAAAGCTCGCCGTTTCCCGCCACGAGGGCAAAACCCGTGCGACGATGAAAATTCAGGAGGGCTGCGACAGATGGTGTACGTATTGCATTATTCCCGCCGTGCGCGGGCCTGTGCGGTCGATGCCGCTTTGCGAAGTGCGTGCGGAAGCAAGGCGATTGGCGGATGCGGGTTATCGTGAAATCGTTGTAACGGGCATTCACCTGGCCAGTTACGGACGGGGAACGCAGGACACGCTGATTGATGCGATTGAAGCGGTGCACGATACGCCCGGCGTGGAGCGTGTACGTTTGGGATCGCTGGAACCGATAGCCGCAGACGATGCGTTTGCCCGACGGCTTTCGCAAATGCCGAAAATCGCACGGCAGTTTCATTTGTCGATGCAATCGGGAAGCGCAACGGTGCTCAAACGCATGAATCGCAGATATTCACCCGAAGAATACCTTGCGGCGTGCGATACTCTGCGCAAATATATGCCCGGATGCGCCATCACCACCGATGTGATTGCGGGCTTCCCGGGGGAAACGGAAGAGGAATTCGCCGAAACGGCGGCGTTCATTCAAAAGGTGAATTTCGCCAGAATTCACGTTTTTCCCTATTCCCGAAGAAGCGGAACCCGTGCGGATCGCATGGAAAATCAGATTCCCGAGGCTGTGAAGCATGAAAGAACGCAAAAGTTGATTCAAATCGGGAACAAAATGGAAGCGGAATACGTCTATAATAGTGTAGGAACGGTGCAGCAGGTGCTGTTTGAACAGCCCGTCGGCGATGGAATGGCCGAAGGCTATACCGGTGAATACATCCGCGTTCGTGCGAATGCCATGCCGGGCGAATTCGCTCGTGTGCGCATATTACGAACGGAGGGAACGCTCGCCATCGGCGAAAGCGTGAATGAACAATAGGGGGGTGAAGAACGATGGATTGCCTGTTTTGCAAAATTATCGCCGGAGAAATTCCCGGGAAAAAGGTTTATGAAGACGATAAAACATTCGCCTTTCTGGATATCAATCCTCAGGCACCGGTGCATGTGCTGATTCTGCCGAAGAAGCATATGAAAAACGTGCTGGAGTGCGACGGCGAAACGGCTGCGGCATTGATGAATACCGTGCAAACGGTCGCAAAGCTCGAAAAAGTGGATGCGGACGGATTCAGAGTAATCAGCAATTGCGGCGAAAACGGCGCACAGTCGGTCGAACATCTGCACATTCATCTGCTCGGCGGCAAACGCCTGACGGAAAAAATGGCATAAATCACCGATAAGGGCGATTTAAATTCAAACGAATTGTGAAATTTGAGAATATACAAGGATTTCACTTGACGGAATAAGGTTTTATGCGGTATAATAGCTGTTGTGGCGAACCCCATGCTGCATTGGCAAATGCCATTTAAAACGCGAGGGGAGGGAAAGCACATGTCTGAGGTACGCATTCGGGAAAATGAATCATTGGAAAGCGCGCTGCGTCGTTTCAAGCGCAAGACCGCTCGTGATGGTATTCTTGCCGAGGCAAGAAAAAGAGAGCATTACGAAAAGCCGAGCGTTAAGCGTAAGAAGAAGGCTGAAGCCGCTCGTAAGCGTAAGTATTAAGCCAATGAAGCCCCTTTGTACGTCAAAGGGGCTATTTTCTCATTTAGAGATCCTACTATCATTCGTTTTTCTTGATATAACGACACTTCTATTGAATTGAATATGGAATATAAAATGTTGTTGTGGCCGCACGCCAATGCGCGCTATCGCACGGAAACGCTCAAGCTCGCGAAAGCAGAGCTGGACGTGATTTTTGCATGCATCGCGCCGAATGCACGCGTGGAAACGGATGAATGTCTGAATCTGCCCGCACTTTCGATTCAAACGGAAACGGCCTTTTCAGAGGATGCCCTACGCGCCATCGCGCGCGCATCTCTTTTGTATGCATTGTTTGAAATGCGCTCAGACGGCGCGATGATTCCGATTCGCGGCCGCGAACGCGCCTATTTGGGCGAAGATTTGCCGGGTATTTTGAAATATAAGGGAAAAACCAACGAGCTGTTCACACAGCTTCTGATCAATATTGGCCTTTATGCGGGCGATTACTATGCGCCGGATATGCCGATTCAGCTCTATGATCCCATGTGCGGGCGCGCGACGTCGCTGTTTATCGGCGCAAACCGGAAATGGATCTGCACCGGTTCGGATGTCGACAAGCGCGATTTGACCGAAGCGGAACAATTTTTGAAGCGTTATTTGGAATATCACAAATTCAAGTATCAGATTGAACGGGAATCCTTGACTTTGCCCGAAAAAAAGCACGCGCCAAGCGTGAAATTCACCTGTGCCGATACGCCGCAGCATTACAAAACGGGAGAAACGGCGAGCATCAAATTGGTGAATTGCGATGCCTGCGATGCACGAAACGCATTCGGCAGCAAGGCTTTTCACCTGATTGTTTGCGATTTGCCTTACGGTGTGCAGCATATGCCGCACGGCGCGTCGATTGAAGACCTGCTGAAAAAGACATTGCCCATTTGGAAAAAAACGCTGATTTCGGGCGGCAGCATCGCATTATCTTTTAATGAGAATACCCTCAAGCGCGATTCCGTGCGCGTGCTGATGCACGAAGCCGGGCTTCAAGTGATGGAAGGCGGCGCATGGGATGCGTTTTCCCATTGGGTGGAACAGGCCGTCACGCGCGATGTGGCGGTGGCCCGACAGGTTTAGGATACACCGATTCGGCGAAAAC
>CAVHAH010000038.1:4194-13750 GCA_963633785.1 bacterium | reverse complement strand
CTGATGTTCCAGAATGTAGGCAAGCAGTGCTTCTTCGGTGGTCTGCGTCTTTCCCGGGGTCGCTTCGGGGATTTCGTAGCCGTTTCCCTTGATCGCCAGCAGGGTGTACACCACGCCGCTGAGCCCCTGCTTTTCAACATAGTCCAGATCGGACAGCGCCGTAAGCAGGTTGCTGCCCGCCACATTCGTCACATCGTCTTCCAGTGCGGAAAGTGTGATAATCAGGCGCAAATTCTCGGTGACGCGGTTTTCGTCCAATCGGCCTTCTTCATCGATGTTTTCCGCCACATACGCTTCTGCCGCAGTGTAGTAGTTCGCATACAGTTCAGGAAGATCGCGTTCGCTGCGCTTGAGTGCAAAGATCGGCCATTCGCTGCCGAAACTGCAAAGTGAATCCGTTCCCTGAATGTAATCGCCGGTCGTTTTGTAGATGTCCTCAAAATCCCCGGCCGCGCCGTTTGCGGATTCAGAATCGGATTCAGAAGAATCGCCCATGGAAGTGTTGCGATAATCATCCGTGAAGAAGAATACAATCTTCGCGCCGTTCGCAACATAGTATTCACTCATCAGTTTGTCCGGAATGCTTCCGTTTACGGAATACATCCAGCCGGAGTATTCGCCGCGGTCCAGATTGCGCAGCGTGCCCTTCGAACCGGAGATGCCGGTAACAAACTTTCCGCCTTCCGAGGAATAGCCGTTATCGGACAATGCGCGGCGGAACACATCGTATACGGTTGCGCCGTCTTCGATATCGGTGTAGCGCTCGGTAAACCAGGTGGTATTGTTATCCTTCAACGTGAATTTCACGCTGAGTTTGTTATCCGCAGGCGTGTTGCTGCTCGGATTCGTGCCGAGCACAATCAGATTCGCCGTAACCACCTGCTTGGCGAGCTTTGCAAAGCGTGCGTCGTTGGGATACATTTCGGCGTATTTGCCGTACTTCTCGCTCGACAGCCAGCTCGTGACGGTCACAGACTTGTTTTCCTTCTCACGAGTGACCAGCAGGTTTTCCTGGCTGATTACGGAGCCGTTCGAGGAGCGGAACGTGCGCCAGGATTCCTCCGCTTCCCAGCCGTCCATCGCCACGGGAACGATACCGTTTCCGGTCTTGCCCGAATTGCTGTACACCCAAACGATATTGCCGTTGTCGGAATACGCTTCCGTGAACGGATGCAAGTCGGTGGTAATCTCGTCGGGATTCGTATTTGCGTTCTTGATTCCGTCGAAATAGTGTGCCTTGACCTGTTCCATCAGGGCGATTTCCGCATCGATTTCATCGCTTTCCATCGGCTGAACGGTCACTTCGATGTCGCGCGATGCCTGCACGCCCGTTTCCTTGTCGGTAATCGTAATTGTCAGCGTAACCTTCTTGGCTTCCTCGCCGGGCAGCGGACGATAAACATCCACGCGTGCGGCGTTATTCACATCGGGCGCCTTAATCACGCTTTCATCGGAGCTGGTGATGGTCACGGGCTGATATTTGCCGTCCACGCCGATATCGCGGGTGGTCGGGAAATGAATGTCGTTTACAACATGGTCGGTATCCAGTTTTTCGCCGGTAACCACATCGGTCAATCCCGTATTCACCAGTGCGGCATCCAGCTTTTTGCCGAGTTCACGCTCCAGCACATCGCGGGGATCTTCATCCACGGGCTTGACCAACACCGTGAAGGTCTTCGTTGCGGTAATGCCGCTGAAGGTGGCGGCGTTGGGCGTCGCCGTTGCGGTCAGGGTCACGGTTTCGGCCTTTGTGGTGGGCGTGACCGTTACGGCATAGGGCGAATAATACGGATAGGACGGCGCCGTTCCGATTTTAATGCGCTGAGTGTTGCTGCTCGACCAGGTCACGGTCGCCCAGGTGTTGAAATTCGAATAGACGCTGTAATCGAGATCGGAGGTGTCCACGCCTTCCTTGACCGTGTACTTCGGCAGCGTGGAAAGCTCGCCCTCCGTGATTTCCTCCGGAACGGTGATGGTCGCCAATTCTTCATTCAGCGTTTCCTGCGCACGTCCCAAATCCCACGTCAGATGGAAATAGGCCTTCTTTTCAACCGTTGCGCCGTTCATGCTCAGTTCGAATGTCACATAGAAATACGAACCGCTGCCGGTCATGGCGGGGTTATAATAGTAGTGAATCGTACCGTCCGCATCCACGGAGGAATTTTTGTCGTAAGCAACAGCCTGCTCTTTGACATTCACCGAAATGTCTTTGTATCCCTTCTTAACGATGAGTGCGGAAAGGAAATCCGCGGCATTCGTATCCGTGCCGTAAACGGGTTCGAGCGTTCCCGTGATTGCGGAAGCCGCCTTCTTCAGCGTATCCTCCGCCTGCACAGCTTCTGCGGAAAGCAGGGTTATGGCATACGAGCGGCTCTTGGTAAGGTTGGTGGCGGTATCGGTCACGGTTGCGGTGATATTCACAACCTTGCTTCCGCTTTCGGGCAGTGCAAGCACATTGCTTCCGTCAATCGATGCGGCATCATCCGAAACATAGGTCGCCGTCCAGCCCGTTCCCGAGGTCGGCAGGCTCATGTCTCCCGTGGCACGAACAACGTTGCCCGTCGGGAGTTTCGCTTCAATCGCCTTGAATGCCGTGGCATACACCGTTTCTTTCCAGATGGCATACAGCTTGAAGGTTTCGCCGTCCGTGTTGTCCCAATCGTCGAATTCACGGTTGAGCGTTGCGCCGTCGGTATATTTCACCGTGCTCGAATAGCTCGATGTGCTCCAGCCCGAGAATTCGTAATCCTCCAGAACAAATGCGCAAGTGGGCAGCGTGTAGTCCGCTCCGAATTCATAGAACACCTTCTCCATGGTGCCCGTGGCCGCTTTATTGTTCGGGTAGAATTCAACGTAGTAGCTGTTCTTGTGATACTGCGCATAAACGGTCAGATCGGCGGTGGGAACGGTATCTGCGGTAATCTGCTCGCCGCCCTCTGCCGACGTGAACCATCCGGTGAAATTCTGATTGGTGAGTTTCGGCGTGGGCAGATAGCCGATCTTATCGCCCTTGGCAAGAATTTTGTTCTTCGTTGTGCAGGTGCCGCCGTTGGCATCGAATGTCACGGTCACGGCTTCCACCCAATGCGCATAGAGGGTAATGCCGTTCTTTTCATCATCTGCGCTGAATTTATACTGATTCGTGATTTCGGTATCGCCGTCCGCTGCCGCAAACCAGCCGGTGAATTTGTAGCCGGAACGGGTGGCATCGGGCAGTTCCGAGAACTTCGACGATTCGGTGGCGGTATCATAAATGTAATTGTAATTCGAACCGACCACGCCAACGCGCTCGGTCACGGTGCCGCCTTCGTAATTCGGATTGATATGAACGGAAACAGTGTTGCCCTTCCACTGTGCCTTGAAGGTCAC
The DNA here is from genome assembly GCA_963633785.1 of bacterium. Classification (GTDB taxonomy): domain Bacteria; phylum Bacillota; class Clostridia; order Christensenellales; family Aristaeellaceae; genus Faecivicinus. The sequence continues at coordinate 10,381 of CAVHAH010000038.1, read as the reverse complement.
CGTTGCGCCGTTGACGGAAGAAAGGTTCACAATCTCCGCCTCGTCGTCATAGGACTTGCTGTTCAGCGTCCAGCCGCTGAAGGTGTAGCCGTCGCGCGTGACTGTCGCCTTCGGAAGATTCACGGCAGCATCATAGGAAACGGGCATATCGTCCATTGCGCCCGTGCCGCCGTTGGCATCAAACTTCACGGTGTAGGTAATCGGAGTCCATTTTGCGGTATAGGTCGCATCGCTTTCCACAACCGCTGCGGCATCCAATGCGGTTTCACCGCAGTACCAGCCGTCAAACACATAGCCCGTCTTGGTTGCAGTCGGAACCTTATCCGTTCCGAGCGCTTCTCCGCTCTTTACGGAAACGGTCTTGTCCGCATCGGTGAACTTCAGCTCCCATGCATCCGCCCAAACCGCATACAGCGTAATTGCCGAGGAGGGCTTCTCCATCGACTGACCGTCGGTGTATTTCACTTCGCCGTCTGCGCTTTCCGCCCAGCCGATGAACACGCCGTGATCCTTCGTGAATGTATTCGCCTTCAGATTCGACGTTCCGTAGAAGTTCTGATCGGTCATGGTGCCGTCGCCGCCGTTGGCGTTAAAGGAAACGACAACAGGCTCGCCCGCAGAGAAATTGCGCAGATAGACGCAGTCATCTCCGGAATCGCCGGAAGAATCCTTCTTATAAGTGAATGTAATGGTATCGCCGCTTTTGGCATCAATGGTGCAGGCCGTCCAGCTGATTTCGCCGCTGACAGCATTCACCGTTGTGGTGGAATTATGTTTGATGGTGAATTTGTCGTAGCTCTTCTCGCTGGAAACCTTGTATTCAAAGCGAAGCACGGCATCGCCCGTCATGGTAAGGGTCAGCGTGCTGCTGGAGTTGCTCTTGCCCTGATTGCCGGAGCAGAGGTAGCCGCCGCTCGTTCCCCATTTGGTCGTGCCGGAACCGGGATTGGCGGAAGCGGGAATGCCGCCCAGCAATGAGGAATCAAACGTGCCCACAGAAGCGGGCATAATCGCATAGTCGTCCAAAGACGCCGCCATAATCGGCATTTCTGCGATTTCGACATCTTCTTCCTCAGACGGCTCAATCGGTTCTTCCGAAGGAGCAACTGTGGGTTCTTCAGACGGAACAGCGGTCGGTTCCTCCGAAGGAACAGCCGTCGGTTCTTCCGAAGGAACAGCCGTCGGTTCTTCCGAAGGAACAACTGTGGTCTCGCTCGTGGGGGCGACTGTCGGTTCTTCGGTAATCGGATTCTCTGCGATTACAGTGGGTTGAGGGGTGGAATCGATAACCGTTTCGGCCATGGCAGGCAAAACGCTGCTCAACAGCATCAAAACGGTTAGGAAAAGGGAGAGAATTCTTGCATTGCATTTGGGCATAAAGCAACCTCCTTACTGTGTATATGCGCCCTCCATGCCACAAAAGCGCATACCAACCCTGCCGCAGGATAATCCGTTCATCTTGCGGCATACCATAAATTACGGCGGAATCTCACAGTAAAGGCGTTGCGACGCTTCTCCCGAAAAAAAACGACAGAGCAGCACACAAAAGCTGCCCTGTCGGCATTTACAGAACACAAAGCGTTTTAATCGGAAACTATTCAGCAGGTGAAATATCCTGACTTCGCTTCATCGCTCGCTCCGCCTTCCCGGTGGCCCAGTGGCATTATGGAGGTTGCTCTGCGTTACAGTTGCCGTTACAGTCCGTGATTCCCACACGGTTCCTTCATCCTGATGATGATATTCACTTTTACGGGAGATGCCCAACCATAATCAGTATAGCACATATTCACTGAGTTTTCAATAAAAATTCATCACATTCACGTAAAATCGACATAATATTGCGAAGCCCCGTGTTTTTCATTTCACGTCTTCCTTCGCTTTGCGCATCTGTCGAAATGAAATCATCAAACCGTGCTGGACAGATTTGCGGTTGCATGGTATCATTATAATGGATTATTATTGTGGAGATACCTTTATGCGCAAATTGAATTTTTTCCTGCTGTTTATTTTGATTCTGATGCTTGCGGCGGGCGGCTATGCTTATTTCGGTTCAACGCTGATTGTCGGCGCAAACTCGATTACCGCATCCGCAAGCGATTATCCGGACGTATTCTCGTCTATCCAATCAATCGTATCCTCAGGAAACGCACCGCAGACCTTTTCGGATTCTCTGCCCGAGAGCGCGGATGGGCTGACGCTGGCGGACGTGACAATCACTTTGGAAAATCGCGGTATTCTGGCGGCCGAATGGTTGGATATTCGCATTGACGGTCTGGCAGGCGACATTGCGGTATATTCGCTCACCGGGCAGGGAACGGACATTGCCGCACATTCAAGCGCGCAACTGAATCTGAAACTCCTCACCGCCGTTCCGTCGGGAACGATGCGCACGGCGACCGTTTCCTATTATGTATTCGGGATTCTGCGATCCGTGGAAATAACATTTTGATTTTGTGTACAATTTGTTTACGTTTCTGTCCAACGGTCGTTGCAATCTTCACGCACATGAAACAGTAATATGTTATACTGTTTCATGGAATAGAATATAAAGGTGAATAACATGGCTGAAAAGCGCATTATACTCGCCTCCGGTTCTCCGCGCAGGCGTGAACTGCTGGCGAAAATGGGATATAGTTTTGAAACCTGTTCTCCGGATGTGGATGAACAGGTTTCAGGCAAAGCTTCACAGATTGTGCACCTGCTGGCGATTCGCAAGGCACATGCGGCGGCGAATCACATCGAAAGCGGCGTTATTATCGCCTCGGACACGTTGGTATCGGTCGATGACGTTCCGTTGGGCAAACCTGCAGATACCGACGATGCGAAACGCATGCTGCATATGCTCTCGGGGCGCAGTCACGAGGTGTTTACGGGCGTTTGTATTCTGGATGCCGACAGCCGTCGGGAAGAAGTTCGCGTAGTGCGCACAGGCGTACACTTCCGCATGATTTCGGATTCGGAAATCGAGCGCTATGTTCAAAGCGGCGAACCGATGGACAAAGCGGGCGCTTATGCGATTCAGGGCGGTGCCGGTGCATTCGTGGATTCTTTGGACGGTTCATTGGACAACGTAATAGGCTTTCCGACCGACGACGTGCGTGAAATGCTTTCGCATTTCGGACTATAAGGAGATTTTCAATGAGTATTCTTTCTTCCGGCGGCATGGGGCTGGATCTCGGCTCCGCCAATGTGACGATTTGCCTTCAAAACGAAGGCGTTGTGCTGCGTGAACCGAGTTATGTGCTCACGATGCGCGATTCCACAGAAGAAGTGCTTGCGGTCGGTCGTGATGCAAAACAGATGATCGGACGCACTCCGAAGGATGTTTCGCTCATCTCCCCCGTGAATTACGGCGCTGTGGGCGATATCAATCTGGCATCGACCATGATGCGCACGCTTTGCGAAAAAGCGCTGGGCAGGCGCCGTGCTCCGGAGAAAAACCGATTGGTTGTTTCATTCTCGCAGGGGCTGACGCGCGTGGAACTGGATGCATTGGATCAGGCGGTTCGTCTGATGGGTGCGCGAAAGTCGGCGCTGGTGCGTGTTCCCGTGGCGGCGGCCGTGGGGGCGGGCGTTTCGTTTGACGATCCGCACGCATGTTTGATGATTGTAATCGGCAGTATGACCACTACGGTTGCGGTGCTGACGATGAACGGCATTGCGGCGGCACGAACGGCACGCACGGGCAGTGCTTCCATTGATGAAGCAATCATGCGTTTTGTTCGCCGTGAAAAGGGTCTGATTATCGGTCCCCGAACGGCAGAGGATTTGAAAATCGATTTGGGAAGCGCACACATTTTGCCGACCACGCCCGAAAACGAAGTTTCTCTGCGTGGACGTGATGCCAGAACGGGCAAACCGAACACCGTTTCCATCAACGCCGCAGATATTCGCAAAGCAATCATGCCGCCTTTGGAGGCGCTGATTGAGCAGATTCGCGAAGCGTTTGAGAACACGCCCGCGGAAATGGCGGAAGATATCCTCGAACGAGGGGTATTCCTGTCCGGCGGCGGCGCTCAGCTGGAAGGGCTTTCCGAAATGCTCGGCGAAACGCTGGGCCTTCAGGTGACCATCGGTGCGCATCCGCAGGATGACGTTGCCTGCGGTGCATGTATGATTGCATCGGATGATCGCTTATACGACAAATTCCAACAGTCCGGCGCTTTGCTCGGACTTTAACGGCGGCGAGGAGCACGTATGCTGAAAAAGAAGAAAAAAGCGCCAAAGCGCAGATATGTTGCAAACAAAGAGCGTTCCGAGCGCACAAGAGGCGAAAAAATACGTTCCTTCCTAACGGGCGCATTGATGGTCGGGTTTGTAATCTTAGTGCTGTTCTTTCTGGTTCTGAAAGGCGGCGGAGGCAGCATTTCCATCGGTCAAAACGTTATCGGATCGCTGTTTACCTCCATACAGAACGGTGCGACCACTGTTGCGAGCGATGTGAAGCGCTTTGTGACAAACTGGCACAATTACGACAAGCTGCAATCGGATTACGACGATCTTTCGCGTGAGAATCTTCAGCTTTCGCTGGAGCTGAGCAACGCCGAGGAAGCCATTGAGGAAAACGAGCGTCTGCAATCGCTTTTGAATGCACAAAGCGCTTATGAATCGCTCGATCCGATTTATGCACGGGTAATCGCACGGGATGCGGGGCAATGGTACAGCACATTCGCCATCAACCGAGGCGATTCCAGCGGTATCAGTGTCGGCATGTCGGTTGTGAATGAAGACGGTTTGATTGGGCGCGTATACGAAGTCGGTCTGAACTATTCCAAGGTCATCTGCATTGTGGATTCACGCAGCGGCCTTTCCTGTTTGATTCAGCGCACGCGCGATAACGGCATTCTGCGCGGCGGCGTTTCCGACACGAACGACGAAGCCGAATGCTACATCTATTATCTGCCGAATCTGAACAATATCGTTCCCGGCGACGTTGTGGTTACCTCCGGCACGGATGAAACCTATCCGAAGGGTCTGAAAATCGGCACGGTCACGCAGGTAAGTCTGAATGCCGGTTCCGAAGGCAACTACGCAGTGGTTACGCCTTATGTGGATTTTCAGCACATCGAAGAGGTTCTGGTGCTGCGTGAGGTTGTGGAAACCACGAGCGAAAGCCTGTCCGCTCTGCCCACGCCCACACCCGCTCCGACGGCAACACCCGTTCCCGACGATCAGGCAGGCGTTGCGACTGTGAATCCGGAAGCGACCGAAGGCATCTTCACCTATCCGACCATAAGCCCCGAGTCGGTCAACTCGGCGGCGGGATATCTCGAACAACTGCCGGAAGACGAATGGGCCAACGGCGACTAATAACCTTGTATTCGGGAGGAAACTGCATTGTTACGCAAAACGCTGCCTTATTTGCTGCTTGTGATTGCGGTATTGTTGGATACCGCAATCATCCCGGTATTCTACGTAGGCACTCTGACCATTCCGCTGACGCTGGTGGTCACGTTTTGCACGGCTTTAACGCTGGGCAAGCTGCGCGGTATGCTCTTGGGCACAATCGGCGGTCTTTTGATTGACGTCTCTGCGGGAACGCTGGGCACCATGACTTTCTATTTCCTGATTGCGGGATTCCTGGTAGACCTGATTCTGGACATGGGCAACCCGAAAGAAGCGCATGCGGTTTCGAAGGCGGGGCATGTTTTTCATGCAGTCGTCATTTTCGGCGTTTATGAACTGGGCGAAATCGTATTTCTGCTGCACAGATATTTTGTCAGCAACTCTTTTGAATGGCATTATGTGCGCAATATGGCCTATCGCGGCATTCTGTTTACCGCAATCACTTTGCTTTTGCTGCGTCCGTTGGGCCGCCTGTTTATCGGCAAGCGCGGATATGTGCGCAGAGACTACGGAAAAACCAGGGAGGTGAAACACTATTGAAGGATCTTAAGCAGAAGCCGGATATGCGTCGGCATTTTATCAAACGCACGTTGTTGTTTACCGCTCTATTGGCGGTGGGTTTCCTGGCGATTTTCATTCGCCTGCGCTACATGGTACAGGTCAGCGGTGACGCTTATTCGACCACCGCATCCACCAAGGCCACAAAGACGATTGCACTCTACGGAAAGCGCGGCACGATTTACGATACAAACCTCGTTCCGCTGGCGTATGACAGAACCAGCTATGACGTGACTTTCTATCGCAATCCCTCCCGCACCACCGATGCGGACCGCGAGGCATA
>CAVHAH010000038.1:0-4184 GCA_963633785.1 bacterium | reverse complement strand
CGGTGGAAGCCAGCCGAAAGGAACAGTGGCGCAGCAACTTCTCCCTTTCCGCCAATGACGAAGAACATTGGTTTGAAACGCTGTGCGATAAATATTTCATTCCCGATGATCTCGATGATGACATGAAGGTCAAGATTCTCGCCCTCTGGCAGGAATCACGCATGAACAACTACAATTCCACCCCCTGCACCATTGCGAAGGATGTGGGATTCGAAACGGTATCCGAAATCGAAGTGCGTTCCATGGATTTGGACGGCATCGAAATCAGCGAAAGCTCGTCGCGCGTGTATCCGCTGGGCACAACGGCGTGCCACATCATCGGCTATATCAGCAAAATTTCATCCGCTTCTTTGGATGAATACAAGGATAAAGGCTATCCGAACGATGCGCTGATCGGTTCCGACGGCATTGAACGTTCCATGGAGGATCAGCTTTCTCCTTATGTATCCTATCGTCAGGGTCAGCGCGTGGTCGAGCGCAATACGCGCGGCAAGATTGTTCGCGAACTGGACTATGTTGCGCCGACAGACGGTAATTCCGTGGTGCTCACCATCGATGTGGATCTTCAAAACGTGATGCGTGAAGCGCTGGTGGATAACATCGAATACATTCGCACGCAGCAGGAAAATCTCGTTTCCACCGAGCGCTGGCAGCGCAGAAAAGCGGAGATTCTCGAAGAGTATGCCGCAGAGGGCAAGGAGATTTCCTATGCGAATTCCGGCGCACTGGTTGCGATGGACCCGCATACCGGCCGTATACTGGGCATGGTCAGTTATCCCGATTATGATTTGAGCCTTTTCAACGGCGGTTCGATTTCATTGAGCGACTGGAACACCATTCGCGAGGGCAATGACCCGCTGTACAACCGTGCGATTTCCACCAAAGACTCGCCGGGTTCGATTTTCAAGCTGGTAACCGCACTGGCGGCTTTGGCCGAGGGAAAGACCACGCTCGATGAGCGCATTGACTGCCTCGGTTCATTCACCGCAACGGACTCCTCGCACCCTTCAAGCTGCTGGACATCGGACATTTCCGACCATCAGAATCAGGATGTCGAAGCGGCCTTGAAGAATTCGTGCAACTATTATTTCTATACAATGGGCTATCGCCTCGGTTCTGCGAAAATCTACAAGTGGGCTGCGGCATTGGGATTGACCACTAAGACGAATGTCGAGCTGCCCGGTGAAACCACGAGCTTCGTGGGCAATCAGGATATGCTGTACGATCCCGATGTGGCCATCAACAGTCAGCAGACTTCAAAGCCCCTGCTCGCCGCCAACGCCATTCGCAAGCTGATTGCGAAAATCGAAGAAGAGCGCAATGTGGAATACAGCGAAGAGCGCATTGACGAGGTTGTGAAAAAGCTGTTGGACATCGCGGTTTCCTACGATTCCAAGAGCGAATGGAACCAGCCGATTCGTGAGATTCTGCTGTACGATCTGAATCTTCCGGTGAATTACATCACGGCCAACTATCTCGGTAATACGATTGTTTCCTATATTCAGGAATTGCAATGGACGCCGAACGAATCCATCATGTTGGCCATCGGACAGTCGATTACGCAGGTCTCCCCCATCGCCGTTGCACGCTATGTTTCCGCAATCGCCAACGGCGGCACGGTTTATGATGCGCAGATTATCGACAAGATTCTCGCACCGGACGGCACGGTGGTGCTTGAAAAACAGCCCGTGGTCGCCAATACCATCGATACCGAGGAAGCGTATTTCGCCGCCATCAAGCGAGGCATGGAAGACGTGACCAACCCCGAAGAAGGCGGTACCGCATCTTCCTTCTACGAGGGCATCGACTATATTGCGGCAAAAACCGGTACCTCCCAGAGAACCGAGCTTGACGTTGAAAACAATGCATGGCAGGTGGCGTATGCTCCGCTGGAGGACCCGCAGATTGTGGTTGTGGCGTATGTGCAAAACGGTTATCAGGGCGCATACACTTCCAACATGATCAAAACGACCATCAATTACTATCTGAGTACATTGAACAAAACAGAAACCACACAGGTTACTGCCGATTATACTTTGGCAGACTGATAGGAGAGCATAATGCTGAGAAGGATACGTGAAAAAATCTTAACGAGTTTTAATCGATTGAAGAATTTGGGGCTATACATATGGCACAATCGTGCCACGCGCGCCATGATTCGCTATTTCGATTGGCCGTTGTTTCTGATTGTCCTCGGCATTTCGCTATTCGGAATCGTGTGTATTTTCTCCGCAACCTCCTCGGAAGTCACCTCCACGCCGAGCACAATTATGGAAATGCTGGAAACGCAATCAACCACCTATCCGCGCCTGCAGTTATTTTGGCTGGGACTCGGTTTGCTTGTTATGTGTGCAGTCATATTCCTTCCGCATCTTCTATACAAGCGACTCTCAATGGTTATTTACATAGCGAATCTGGTTCTTCTGTTGGGAACGCTGGTGCTTGCGAAAGCGGGACGAGGCTCCATGAAAGCGTTTCTGAGCTGGGGCAATGACCGCGGATTGCAAACCTCCGAATTCGGCAAAATCGCAATTATCATATCAATGGCTGCGAGCTTCTCGGCACTGCGCAGGCCGCTCGAACACATAAAGGATACATTTTCCTACGTTCTGATGCTGCTTGTGCCGGTGGTTCTGGTAATTCTCCAGCCCGACTTCGGAACCGCAATGGTGTACATGGCGATATTCTGCGTATTGGTGTTTATTTCGGGCACCAATCCGAAGCTGATTTGGGGCGTTATACTGGTTGCGATACTGTTTGCTCTGACCTATTGGGTGTATCTGAATACGTCCTCTTCGTCATCCTTCCGTGCAACGCGAATACTGATTTGGCTGGATCCCGAATCCTATCCCGATGATGCCCGCCAGGTTATCAACGCACAGATTGCGGTGGGTTCCGGCGGCATTTGGGGCAAGGGCATTATTTCGCCGGGCAGCTTCGCTTCGTTGGGCTATATTTCGGATGACCATACCGACTTCATATTCGCAATCGTCTGCGAATCCTTCGGTCTGGTGGGCGGTTTTTCGCTGGTATTGGCCTATGCGCTGATGCTCGCACGCATGATTCACCTGGCGCTGTACGCACTGCGCTGCTCCGAACGTTTCGGCGCATTCCTGATTATGGGCTGTGTGGCAATGTTCACATTCCACATCGTTGAAAACCTGTGTATGGTAATCGGCCTTCTGCCGGTTACGGGCATACCGCTTCCGTTCGTGAGCTACGGCGGATCAAACCTGCTGACGAATTTGATGGCCATCGGATTGACAGAAAACGTCACAATGCGCACACGCTATGCGCATGCCAACGTCGGTAAAACCGACAACAAAACGACTCCCCTGTAAAACACAACAGAATAAATCAAGAACCTGCCGAGTTCGCAATGCGAGGCAGGTTCTTGATGTTTAATGGCGCACCCGATTGGGGTGTGCTGTCTTCATTAGAAGAATACCGGTTTGCCGGTCTTCTCGGAGGTATAAATCGCTTCGAGAATCTGGGTGACCACAAACGCCTGCTCCGGCTTCGTGATCAGCGGCTTGGAATCATCCTTCACGTGATCAATCCACATGCGCGCTTCCAAATCCGCAGGAGATGCGCCGTTGTCGCCATCATAGAAGGCTGTGCCTGCGCTGGTCAGCTCCGGCTCGGTGGTGTACAGATTCGAGAAGCGCTCGCCGTTGATGCGCAGCGGATGTGCTTCGTCTGCACCCAACATATCGGCGCCGCCCTTGGTTCCGCACAGGATGGTCTTCGCTTCGCTCGCCAACAGCGTATTCAGCGCCCAGCTGGCTTCCAGAACGATCGTTGCGCCGTTCTTCATGCGAATGAATCCGAATGCGCTGTCTTCAACGGTGAATTTCTTGGGATCCCAGGAACCCCACGCATTTGCGGCGTTCTCGGTATCGGCCAGCTTGCGGAAGGTGCTGCCCACGACCATCGCCGGCTCGTAGTTGTCCATCTCCCACAGCGTCAGGTCGAGCGCATGCGTTCCGATGTCAATCAGCGGACCGCCGCCCTGATTCTCCGCATCCAGGAATACGCCCCACGTCGGAACGGCACGACGGCGAACCGCCTGTGCACGTGCATAATAAATCTCGCCCAAATCGCCCGCTTCGCAGCACTTCTTCAAATACATGCTATCCTTGCGGAAACGGCTCTGATAACCGATGGTGAGCTTCTTTCCGGTG
>CAVHAH010000037.1:0-13908 GCA_963633785.1 bacterium | reverse complement strand
TGGCGGAAAAGATGCCAAAATTGCAGTTTAGGGAATTTTAGAAACACGCCCTAAAATTCCCTGTTAATTTTTGTTTCGCCGCTTGACTTTCGATTTCGGTTGTGTATAATATGTTTCATCAGTTTACCACATTAAAGTGATACTTTGATAAATCAAATCATCGGAGGTCTGAAACATGAGTATTTGGAAAAAGCTGGTCAGCGGCGCACTGAGCTGTTTGATGGTGTTCGGATGCATGAGCGCATCTGCCTGTACAACGATTTACGTCGGCGGCAATTTGACCGAAGAAGGCACACCCTTTGTTGCGCGCACCGAAGATTACGGTTCGAACATGAATAAGCTCTGGTTTATTTCCGAATCGGGCGCATACAAGGCCGGCGAAACCTATCTGGGTTGTCCCGCATATGGTGAATTCGAATGGACGTGGACCAAAGACAGCTACCGCTTTACTTATTTCACCAACGATATTTATTCAGGCACCTGCCCCGAGTGCGGTGAAGAAAACCCGACGCACCCCTCCTATACGGAATTCGGCACGAATGAAATGGGCGTATCCGTTTCCGCAACGGAAACCATTTCGGGAAACGAAGCCGTGAAAACAATCGATCCGAACGTTGAAACGAAGGTCGATGGCAAGGTCGGCATCGAAGAAACCGACATCCCGCTCATCCTTCTGGCCGAATCCGCAACGGCGCGCGAAGGCGTTGAATTGCTGGCCGATATCTACACCGATTACGGCGCTTACGCCGATTCCGGTTTATTCATCTGCGATCAGAACGAAGTTTGGTATGTTGAAAACTGCTCCGGCACCCAATTCATTGCGCTGAAGCTGAATGATGATATGCTGTTTCTGGAGCCGAACATTTCGGTAATCGGCGAAATCGATTTGGATGATACCGAAAACGTGATTGCATCGGATAAGCTGATTGAGGTCGCACAGCAGGCGGGTACATTCGTCGGGAATTCCGATGAGAACATCATCGATTTCCGCGCATCCTATGCGAATTTGGGAACAGAAGAATCTCCGCGCGTGGGTGCTCCCCGTATGACGGACGGGCTTACCTTCCTGAATGCCGAGGCTGTTTACACCGCTGAGGAGCTTGCCGCAGACAACACCGTTTTCACCATCAGCAATGTGAAGGACGGAGAAATCGTTGCGATGTACACCGACATCACCGCCGACCGTTTGCTCACAAAGACGGATGTATTCAACTTCTACAAGCTCTCCAGCGTCGGAAAGCCCTCCAATCAGGAAATCGAAATCTTCCAGCTCTTCAGCGACAATCCGCTTGAAACCGGCACGGTCGGCTGGGTCGGCGTGGGCAACATGGCTTATAACGTATTCATCCCCTACTATCCGCTTTTGCTGGATGAAATCTACGAAGGCTATCAGGTATCTACCGCCGAAGCGGTTTCCACGCTTCTGAGCGAAGGCAAGCCGAACGGTTTTTGCAGCTATGCCACAAGTTGGCGCACGGGCGATGAATACTATGTGGAATACCCCGAAAACTGGCGTGATTCCTACTATTTCTCCTTCGAAGGTCTGGGCAGCACGATTCTCTATGCCGAACAACTGTACGGAACGCCCGTCAGTGAATCCGACAAGCAGAATGCGGCAGACACGCTGGCCGCACTTCAGGAAGAAATCAACACGGCTTTCGAAACGCTCGATCCCGCCGATACTTCCGCCTTCGGAAAAGAAATGGCGCAGAAAGCTCAAAACACGGCGCTGGCTTTGATTGATTCGTTGATTGAAAACAATTAAAAGAATACCGCAAACCCCCGTTGCTTTCACAGCGGGGGCTTGCGCTCAATATGTCTTAAGGCAACACCGCACAATTCGGCGTTGCCTTTACTTCGTTTTTTTCGCATTCACATGCTCCTCCCGAAACCGTGCAAAAAGCCAAAGTCCGAAACCGCACAGCAGAGCCGTGATGCCGAATACCAGCGCCGCAAACCAATAGTTGTGATTGCTTAACGCATGGCCGCCGATTGTGGATGTAATCACCGAAGGAATGCGTCCCACGGAGCAAATCAGCATCCACACGCCCACGGGCAGTTTCGTTAATCCCGCACAATAGGTCAGAAGATCTTTCGGCGTTCCCGGAACGAGCATCAGCACCGCCGTAAGCCCGAACAGCTTTTTCGGATTGTTCAAAAACTTCATGGAGCTGATTTTTTCCTCGGAAAAGAACAAACGAACCAGTTTGATTCCGAATCGGCGAACGAGCAGAAACACAACCATGCTTCCGATAAAAATGCCCGCCAAGCAAATCAGCGTGCCTTCCCATGCGCCGAAAGCATAACCCGCCGCCATTTCGAGCGGTTCTCCCGGAATAATCGCCACAATCACCTGAAAACAGACCATGCCCGCATAGGCGATACGGCTTTTCCAGCCCAGGCTGTCCACCCACTCCCGCAGGCGTTCGGAATCACGCACCATTGCAACCATCGGTTTGCCGACCTGAATATACAATATCACCGTAACAACCAGAAACGCCATCAGAATACAGGCGCCGAGCAGTTGACGTTTTTTCGCCATACAATACACCTCAATTAGTAGACTCACAGGCAATTAAATTTGTTCCCCTAAATTCCTTGACTTTTAAAATTTGCTGTGGTATCATGTTGCGCATAAGCGATGATGGGAACAAGTAGCGCTTCGGCAAAGCTTCAGAGAGACTCCGGCGGGTGCGAGGAGTGTGCGGCGGCGAAGGAAAGGCGAATACATCCCTGAGTTGATCGGGCGAAACAATCAGTAGTCCGATTCGGGTGCGCCCGTGACAGCGTGCAGAGGTCTGTGCTTCTTGCACGGGCGAACGGAAGTGGTACCGCGATTTCGAATCGCCTTCCCGGAAACGGGTGGGCGATTTTTTATGGTCCTGTGAATATCGGAAAGGAGAACCAATATGAAATTCACGGAAGAATGCTTTGCAACCCATATGCGTGCGTTGAACGGCAGTGCGATTCGTGATATTATGAATCTTTTGAAGGTGCCGGGCATGATTTCATTCGCCGGCGGAAATCCTTCCACATCGGCGCTCGAACCGGATGTAATCAGCGACATCTCGCAGTCCGTTTTAACAAAATACGGAACCGATATTCTGCAGTACGGCTCTACGGAAGGCTTTGCGCCGCTGCGTGAAAGCGTTGCCGAATTTCTCAAAGGCGACGGCGTACATTGCACCCCCGAAACAATTCTTCCCGTGCAGGGCGGTTCGCAGGCTTTCGATTTGCTGCTCAAGGCGTTGATTAACCCCGGCGATGTGATTCTTTGCGAAAGTCCGACATTTCTGGGCGCGATTCAGGCCATGCGTGAATACAACGCAAAGCCCGTGGCCGTTCCCACCGACGAAGGCGGCATCATTGTGGAAGAGGCCGAGCGGCTGATTCAACAGTATCACCCGAAACTGATGTATGTGATTCCTTCCTTCCAGAATCCCACGGGCATCACGCTTGCCGCAGATCGCCGTCCCAAACTGGCGGCACTTGCCGAGAAATACGGCATGGTGATTGCCGAAGATGATCCGTATCGCGATTTGCGCTATGAAGGCGATCCCCTCCCGCCGATTCAATCCTACGACGAAGGCGGCTGGGTGGTTTACATGTCCAGCTTCTCGAAATACATTTCGCCCGGTCTGCGCATGGGTGCGGCGGCATTGAACAATCCGCTGCTTATGCGCAAGATGGTAATCGGCAAACAATCCACAGACGTGCATTCGCCGATACTCACGCAGGCAATCGTGGATGAATACCTGCGCCGCAATCTCCTGCCCGATCATCTCAAGCGCATTTGTGCGAGCTATCGCACACAGCTCAATGCAATGCTGGATGCGTTTCCCGAGGGAATCAAGCACACCGTTCCGCAGGGCGGTCTGTTTATATGGGCGGAGCTTCCCGAAGGCATCGATGCCGTTAAGGTGTTCCACCGTGCCGTTGATGCGGGCGTGGCGTTTGTTCCGGGCACGTATTTCTATCCGGACGGCGGACATGAAAACACGCTGCGTATGAATTTCTCCATGAATGACGTTGCGGCCATTCAGGAGGGTATGCGCAGATTGAAGGGCGCAATCAAAGCGGAAATGAACAACTGAAATATTTACCGAGGAGGCATTTCATATTATGAACGCATATGACATTCTCAAAGAGCGCGGATTTATTGCGCAGGTTACCTATGAAGATGAGCTTCGCAAGGCATTCGACGAAGGCATGGTCACTTTCTACACGGGCTTTGACCCGACCGCAGACAGCCTTCACATCGGCCACTACATTCCGATTATGGCCATGGCGCATCTGCAGCGCGCGGGACATCGTCCGATTGCGCTGATGGGCGGCGGAACGGGCATGATCGGCGATCCCTCCGGCAAGAGCGATTTGCGAAAGGTTCTGTCGATTGAAGACATCGATCACAATGTCGAATGCTTCAAAAAGCAAATGTCCAACTTCCTGGACTTCGATGAATCCAAGCCGAATTGCGCAATCATCGCAAACAACGCAGAATGGCTGCGCGGGCTGAAATACGTCGATTTCCTGCGTGATGTGGGCGCGCTGTTCTCGGTAAACCGCATGCTCGCCGCCGAATGCTATAAGCAGCGCTTGGAGCGCGGTTTGACGTTCCTTGAATTCAACTACATGCTCATGCAGTCCTACGACTTCCTGGAGCTGAATCATCGCTACGGATGCATTCTGCAGGCGGGCGGCGACGACCAGTGGTCGAATATGCTCTCGGGTGCGGATTTGATTCGCCGCAAGGATCAGAAGCCCGCATTCGCATTAACATTCAAGCTCCTGCTCACCCATGACGGCCGTAAGATGGGCAAAACCGAGAAGGGCGCATTGTGGCTCGATGCCAACAAGTGCTCCCCCTACGATTTCTATCAGTATTGGCGCAATGTGGACGATGCCGATGTTGAAAAGTGTCTGGGTCTCCTCACCTTCCTGCCGATGGACGAGGTGCGCCGTCTGGGTGCGCTTCAGGGCAGCGAAATCAACGAAGCCAAGCGTGTGCTGGCGTTCGAGGTCACGAAGCTGATTCACGGCGAGGAAGAAGCCACCAAAGCACAACAGGCGGCGGAAGCGCTCTTCGGCGGTGCGGCCATGGGCGGCAATATTCCCACCATGGAAATTACCGAATCCGAATTGGCGGCGGATGCCCGTCTGATTGCCTGGATGGCCAAATCCGGCATGACCAAGTCCAACGGCGAAGCGAGAAAGGCCGTGCAGCAGGGCGGCGTATCCGTAAACGGTGAAAAGGTTGCCGATCCGGATTTCGCATTCACCGCTCAGATGCTGGCAGGCGAAGGCATTCTCGTTAAGAAAGGCAAAAAGAGCTTCCAGCGTTTTGTGGCAAGCGAAAAGTAATCACATAGAAAAACAGAACCACCCGTTTGTCGAGTGGTTCTGTTTTTGTGTATTACTTATCTCGCTTCCGTATACATCTGATACATATTCGCATACAGACCGCCTTTTTCCAGAAGCTCCTTGTGCGTTCCTCTTTCGGCGATGCCTTCATCCGTGAGTACCAGAATGGTATCCGCATTTCTGATGGTGGTCAGGCGGTGCGCAATGGTGAATGTCGTGCGGCCCTTCATCAGATTTTCCAGCGATTGCTGAACCAGGTGTTCCGATTCGTTGTCCAATGCGCTGGTCGCTTCATCGAGAATCAGAATCGGCGGGTTCTTCAGGAACACGCGTGCAATGGAGATGCGCTGTTTCTGTCCGCCCGACAGTCGAACGCCGTGTTCGCCCACATAGGTATCATAGCCGTTTTCAAGCTCCGAAATGAATCCGTCTGCGCCTGCGAGCTTCGCTGCGGCCATAACATCCTCTCGTGATGCGCCGGGGCGGCCGTATTCGATATTCTCGAAAATCGTTCCCGAAAACAGATACACATCCTGCTGCACCGTACCGATCTGATTTCTGAGCGAGTGAAGCGTAAACGAGCGCACATCCATTCCGTCAATCAAAACGGCGCCGCCCGTGACATCATAGAATCGGGGAATCAGATTGCAAAGCGTGGTTTTTCCGCCGCCGGAAGGGCCTACCAGCGCGATGTTCTCGCCCGGCCGCACATGAATATTGATATCGTTGAGCACCTGTTTCAGCCCCGTTCCGTAGGCAAACGACACATGCGAGAATTCAACTTCGCCGTTCACATGCGTAAGCGCCTTCGCATCCGGAGCATCCGTAATCTCAATCGGCTCATCCATAACCTCCGTGAAGCGCTCGATGCCGGTAATACCGCGCTGGAACTGCTCCGAAAATTCAACCAGACGGCGAATGGAGGTGAGCAATGTGGTTACATAAAGCAGATAGGCAATCAGGTCGCTGGCATCGATTTCGCCGTTAATCATGAATATGGCGCCGAGCATTACCACGATAATATACATCAATCCGTCGAACAATCTCGGAACGGTGTGGAAACCTGCCATGTTCGTGAACAGCGTTTTCTTGATTTCCAGGAAACGCACGTTTTTCTCGGCAAACTTTTCACGTTCGACATCTTCGTTTGCAAACGACTTGACCACGCGAATGCCCAGCAGACTGTCCTCTACGCTCGCATTCAGTTCGCCCAGCAAATGGCGGGAACGCTTGAATGTTTCACGCATGCGCTTCGAGAAAATGCGCGAACAGATGACCATCAGCGGAATCGCCGCAAACACGAGCACCGTGAGCAGCACATTCGTTTGGCACAGAATCAGAAACGCCGCTACGATTTTGATGGCCGCAATGAACAGTTCCTCCGGATAGTGGTGCGCAAATTCGGTGATATCGTTCAAGTCCGTGGTGATGCGGGACATCAGCTGTCCGATTTTGGCGTGATCGTAATACGAATGAGAAAGTTCCTGCAGATGCGAGAACAGATCCCGACGCATGTCCGCCTCGATGTGCGAACCCATGTAATGACCCACGGACTGCATATAGTAGTTTGCCGCCGCATCAATCAGGCGCAAAACGATGTACACAGACCCCAGCTTCAAACCCGTGGAGACCAGCAGGGTTTCTGCGCCGTTGCGGGCGGAATTGGTGATAAATCGAACAATCAGTGGCAGAACAAGATCGCATATAGTGGTCAGCGATGCGCAAAACAGGTCGAACAGCATGATTCCCATATAGGGTTTGAAATACGGGAAGAACGACCGAAAGAGCCCGAGCGTTTGTTTAAGAGTATGTCGGTTTTGTGTCTGAGTCATAAAAGCCTCCGTAGCGTCAAAATAAGCTGTACTTATAATAAAAAAGGAAGCATGATTTGTCAAGCTCGGTGAAGCTAAATCCGCCGTTTTCAGGCGAGCAGTTAACAGAGAATTCACTTGACAAACGTCGGTTTTTCCGCTAAAATCTATTCCATTCAAAGGCCACGACGGAGAGGAATTCAAACAAGGTCACACTTCAGAGAGCCGATGGTTGGTGCGAATCGGTAGGTGTCTGTTGAATTTGTAGCTCCAGAGCCGGAGAGAAGAACGCCGTTTGTGCAAGTAGACCTCTCCCGCGTCAGCTGCGTAAGTGCTTAGGCTTTGTTAGAAGTCGATGAGGGGTATTCATCGTGAGGTGAATACAATTTGAGTGGTACCGCGGGTTTGTTTTATACAGCTCGTCTCAAAGCATTTCTTTGAGACGGGCTTTTTTCTATGCATCAAAGCGGGAGGGTTTATCATGAAACAGTCTTTAACGGGTTTGGATTTCAAGATTCAGGAAATGGCAAGCCGCATTCGCGAGCTGCGTGAAATTTCGGGCTTCACGGCCGAAGAAATGGCGCAGAAAACCGGCACAACCCGGGAAGAATATCTTCAGTGCGAAGCGGGCGAACAGGATCTCAACTTTGCCTTTCTCTATCGCTGTGCGCTGGCTTTCGGCGTTGACGTTACGGACCTGATCGAAGGCAGCAGCCCGAAACTGCGTTCCTATACACTCACCCGCTCGGGCAAGGGGCAGAAAATCGAGCAGGCGCACGAAATGATTTATTACAACATGGCATCGGACTTTCAGAACCGCATCGCCGATCCGCTGTTTGTTGAGAATAAGTATTCCGATGAAGCCTTCTATTCCGACATTGAACTGACCAGCCACATCGGTCAGGAATGCGATTTGGTGATTCGCGGCAGCATGAAGGTGCAGGTCGGCGAGCACAGCGAGATTCTGCACGAGGGCGACTGCATTTACTATGACAGCTCCATCCCCCATGGCATGGTGGCCGCCGAAGGCAAAGATTGCCTGTTCTACGCAATCGTTCTTCGTCCTCAGGAGCCGTCTCTGCCCGAAACCGGCAGCGAACAGACCAACACCATCGCCGCCGCACAGAGCGAAGACGATACAGCCCGCATCTACACGCGCTTTATCGATACAAAGACGGATGAACACGGCAAGCTGCAAGCCATCTCGTTCAAGAACGAATCCGAATTCAACTTCGCTTTTGATGTTGTCGATGCGCTCGGCCGTGAAAAGCCCGACAAGCTGGCGATGCTGCATATCTCTTTGGACGGAACGGAACGCCGATTCACATTCAAGGATATCAAGGACGGCTCATCGCAGGCGGCCAACTACTTTACTTCCCTGGGCATTAAGCGGGGCGACCGCGTGATGCTGGTGCTCAAGCGCCACTATCAGTTCTGGTTCGCCATTCTCGGCCTGCACAAGATCGGCGCAATCGCCATTCCCGCCACCAATCAGCTGGTGGAGCACGATTTCTCGTATCGCTTCCAGTCCGCCGGCGTGACCGCCATTCTCTGCACGGCAGACGGCGACACCGCACATCAGGTGGATCTCGCTTCGCAGAATTCGCATTTGAATCTCACGAAAATCATGGTGAACGGCAGTCGTGAAGGCTGGCATGATTTCAACGCCGAATACAGCCTCTTCTCCCGCCGCTATACGCGCAAAGAGGATTCCCCCTGCGGCGAAGATCCGATGCTGATGTTCTTCACCTCCGGCACTTCCGGTTATCCCAAAATCGCGGCGCACAATTACAAGTATCCGCTCGGCCACTTCATTACCGCAAAATACTGGCATCAGGTGAATCCCGACGGACTGCATCTGACCATCTCCGACACCGGCTGGGCAAAGAGCCTTTGGGGCAAGCTGTACGGACAATGGCTGTGCGAAGCCGCAGTGTTCGTATACGATTTCGATCGCTTCGATGCCGAGAAGATTCTGCCGATGTTCGCCAAGTACCACATCACGACATTCTGCGCACCGCCCACGATGTATCGCATGCTCATCAAGCAGGATTTGTCCCGCTTCGACCTGTCCTCGATTCAGCACGCATCCATTGCCGGCGAAGCGTTGAACCCCGAAGTGTTCCGTCAGTTTGAGAAAGCCACGGGCCTGCGCATTATGGAGGGCTTCGGTCAATCCGAATCCACGCTCATTATCGGCAACATTGCAGGCGACAGCCACAAAATCGGTTCCATGGGCAAACCCGTTCCGCTGTATGATGTGCATCTGATTGATGCGGACGGCAACGAAGTGCCTGCGGGCGATACCGGTGAAATCTGCATCAATATCGCAAACGGCATTCCCTGCGGCCTGGCTTACGAGTATTACAACAGTCCGGACGTTACCGCCCGCACATGGCACGACGGTTATTACCACACGGGCGACCTGGCATGGCGCGATGAAGACGGATTCTACTGGTATGTCGGCCGTGCGGACGATGTAATCAAGTCGTCCGGCTACCGCATCGGGCCGTTCGAAATCGAGAACGTGATTATGGAATTGCCGTATGTTCTTGAATGCGGTGTATCCGCCGCACCGGATGAGATTCGCGGTCAGGTTGTGAAGGCCAGCATCGTTCTGGTCAAGGGAACGCAGGGCAGCGATGAATTGAAGAAGGAGATTCAGAACTACGTCAAGACCCACACCGCGCCGTACAAGTATCCGCGCATTGTGGAATTCCGTGAAAGCCTTCCGAAGACCACGAGCGGAAAAATCATCCGCAGCAAGCTGTGAGGAACGGAAAAATCAAGCAAATCTTTCGTTTCGATTGTTAAATCACTCAAACATCGGTTGACAAAGCAAACGGAATGTGCTATTATCATTCCCATCAACTGAATACAGTTCATAAAGACGATGACGAAGACGGCTGAAGCGGTCATGTTCAGAGAGTCGGTGGTTGGTGCGAACCGATGATGAATGCTTTTGTAGCCCATCGCTTCCGAGTTGAAGGTCTGAAATCCAGTAAGACCTTACGAGAATGCTGCGTGAGTGCATAGGGCTTGTTGGAGTCCGAAGAGGGGTAACCTGTGCAAGGGTTGCAATTTGAGTGGTACCGCGAGCGCATTTAGCGCCCGTCTCAAAGCGAAAGTTTTTGAGGCGGGCGTTTTTATATGCCTGCCGCATGACACCCAAGTATGAAACGAAAGGTTGGAAAAGTCAATGAACAGCTCGCTCAATCAGCTCCAGGAAATTGCACTGCGTATCCGTGAGATGCGCGGCATCATGAATTACAGTGTTGACGAGATGGCGGAGAAAACGGAGCTTACCGTTCAGCAATACCGCCAGTATGAATCCGGTTCCGTGGATTTGCCGTTCACATTCATCCACAAATGTGCGCTTGCTTTCGGCATTGAAATGACCGATCTGCTCGAAGGCAGCAGTGCCCACCTGTCCAACTATACCGTTACCCGCAAGGACAACGGCATTACCACGGCACAGGAACGCGGCATCCGCATTCAAAACCTCGCCCCCAAATTCCGTCAGAAGATTGCAGAGCCTTATTGGGTGCGCTATGATTTCGATCCCGAGCTGCAGAACAAGCCCATTCACACCACCACGCACTCCGGTCAGGAATTCGACCTGATTCTCAGCGGCACGCTGAAGGTGCAGGTCGGCGACCACACCGAAATCCTCAACGAGGGCGACTCGATTTACTACAATTCCTCCACCCCGCACGGAATGATCGCCGTGAACGGTCAGGATTGCCTCTTTCTGGCGGTGATTCTGCCCAGTGATGACAAACTCAAACCCGAAATTATCAACACAGACATCGCTTCGGAAGATCTCGCCGATCTGGTCTGCGAAAAATTCATCAAAACAACCGAAAATGAAAACGGCGCACTGGAACGCATCGAATTCGAAAACGACGACCGCTTCAACTTTGCCTTTGACATCGTGGACGAAGTGGCGAATCGCCATCCCGACAAGACGGCCATGATTCACATCAGCCGCGAAGGCGAAGAACGTCGATTCACATTCCGCGATATGAAGCGCCTCTCCGCACAGGCCGCCAACTACTTCACGTCTCTGGGAATCAAGCGCGGCGACCGCGTGATGCTGGTGCTCAAGCGCCATTGGCAGTTCTGGCCGTCCATTCTGGGTCTTCACAAGCTGGGCGCAGTGGCCATTCCCGCCACGAATCAGCTTCAGGCGCATGACTTCGAATACCGCTTCCAGGCAGCCGGCGTGGCCGCCATTCTCTGCACCGCCGACGGCAATGTCGCGGAGCAGGTGGATATCGCACAGCAGACCTGCCCGGATATGAAAATCAAGATTCTCGTGGGCGGTCAGCGTGAAGGCTGGCACGATTACGATGCCGAAAGCCCGCTGTTCACCCGCAAATTCGATCGCAGTGAAGACGCTCCCTGCGGCGATGATCCGATGCTGATGTTCTTCACCTCGGGCACCACCGGCTATCCCAAGATTGCCTTGCACAGCTACAAGTATCCGCTCGGTCACTACATCACGGCCCGTTACTGGCACGGCGTTCAGCGTGACGGTCTGCACTTCACCATTTCCGATACCGGCTGGGGCAAAGCGCTTTGGGGCAAGCTCTACGGACAATGGCTGTGCGAAGGCGCGGTATTCACTTACGATTTCGATCGCTTCAATGCCGCCGAGATTCTGCCGATGTTCGCCAAGTATCACATCACGACATTCTGCGCACCGCCGACCATGTATCGCATGATGATCAAGCAGGATTTGACGCTCTACGATTTCTCCAGCGTGGTTCGCGCCACAACGGCGGGCGAAGCCATGAATCCCGAAGTATTCAAGCAGTTTGAACGCCTGACCGGCCTGCATCTGATGGAGGGCTTCGGTCAAACCGAGACAACGCTGTCCATCGCCAACCTGATGGGCAATGCACACAAAGTCGGTTCCATGGGCAAACCCGTTCCGCTGTATGACATTCAGCTGCTCGATCCCGACGACAACCCCGTCGGCCCCGGCATCACCGCAGAAATCTGCATTCGCACCTCCGAAAAGGTGCCCTGCGGCCTGTTCAAGGGATACTACAACGAGCCCGAAAAGACCGCAGACGTCTGGCACGACGGCTGGTATCACACGGGCGATACGGCATGGCGCGATGAAGACGGCTTCTTCTGGTATGTCGGTCGCGTGGACGACGTCATCAAATCGTCCGGTTACCGCATCGGGCCGTTCGAAATCGAAAGCGTTATCATGGAACTGCCCTATGTGCTTGAATGCGGCGTATCCGCAGCACCGGATGAGGTTCGCGGTCAGGTCGTAAAGGCCAGCATTGTGCTCACCAAGGGCACGCAGCCCAGCGATGCGCTCAAGAAGGAAATTCAGGAGTACGTCAAGTCGCACACTGCGCCGTATAAGTATCCCCGTATCGTGGTCTTCCGTGATGAACTGCCCAAGACCATCAGCGGAAAGATTCAGCGCAACAAGCTGTGACATTTGATTTAACGTATTATTTCGATGAATATCAGTTGACAAACGCTGAGAAATGAGATAATATAGGTGCTATAAATCAAAGGCAATGAAGGAGAATGTCCGAATTCAAGCCTCGTTTCAGAGAAGCGGCGGATGGTGCGAGCCGTGAACAGCTGAATTCAATAGGCGTCTGTATCTCCTGAGCCGGAAGGAAGAACACCTGTGTTCGGGTTAGTAGAACCTTCTCGTGAAGCCGCGTAAGAGCAAAGGGCTTGTTAGAGCCTTAAGGTGGCAATCGGATTCTATCCATTGCAATTTGAGTGGTACCGCGGGCATTATACGCTCGTCTCAAAGATTTCATTTCTTTGCAGACGAGCGTTTTTTGTATAGGCAAAGGAGGCCGACAATGAACTTTAAGCGCGTGATATTGCTCTCTGGCCATTATGGCAGCGGCAAAACCAACATCGCCGTGAATCTTTCGCTTCATATGAAGAAATTCACGCCCAAAGTTGCGCTGGCCGATATCGACATCGTGAATCCCTATTTCCGCAGCCGTGATTCGGCGGCTGATTTGGAAGCGGCGGGCGTTCGGCTGATTTCCTCGGCATTCGCCAGCAGCAATGTGGATCTTCCGGCGCTTCCGCAAGATGTGTATGCGATTACCGATGACCGAAGCCTGACGGCAATCATCGACGTCGGCGGCGATGATCGCGGCGCACTGGCGCTCGGGCGTTGGCGCGATGCGATACTGGAGGAAAACAATTACGAAATGCTGCTGGTCATCAACCGCTTCAGACCTTTGACACGTGATGCAGCGTCCACGATTGAGGTCATGCGGGAGATTGAATATGCGGCAGGAATGCGCTTCACGGGAATCGTGAACAATTCCAATCTCGGCAACGAAACCACGGCCGAAACCGTGCTGTCCTCAATGGATTATGCCGATGAAATCTGCAAAGCCACGGGACTGGAATTGAAAATGACCACCGTTCGAAGCGATTTGATACCCGATTTAGAGGGTAAAATCAACAATCTGTTCCCGCTTGAACTGCAAGCAAAAATACAATAACGACAAGGAAGAAGGAGTTAAAGGTATGGCAAAGCTCAGTTTCAAGACCGATTTGTGCAAGGGATGCGGTCTGTGCGTGGCTGCGTGTCCGAAAGGACTGCTGACCATCAGCCGCGACAAGATCAACAAGAAGGGACATCATCCCGCGGAAATCGAGCAACCCGAAAAATGTGTGGGATGTGCATCCTGCGCCATCATGTGTCCGGATTGCATCATTGAAGTAGAAA
>CAVHAH010000036.1:1690-14088 GCA_963633785.1 bacterium | reverse complement strand
ATTCCCAACTGGGTTGAATACGGCATGGGCAAGGCGAATATGCGTGCGGGCATGGCTCCGCCGATCAGCGGTGCGCTGGATAATGACTATCGCAATTCCTGCGGATGCTATATCCGTTCGGAAATCTGGGCCTGCCTTGCTCCGGGCAACCCCGCATTGGCGGCGAAATATGCCTATGAAGATGCAATCACGGATCATGCAGACGAAGGTATGCAAGCAGAACTGTTTTGCGCAGCGCTTCAGTCGGCGGCATTCGTGGAGAGCGATCCGTATAAATTGATTGATATCGGACTGTCCTATGTGCCCGGAGACGGCAAGTTTGCCGCGGCAATCCATGCGGCGCTGGATGCGAAGAAGGAAGGCTTGAGCTTCCACGAAGCGATTGTGAAGATTCATGAGACTTGCCCGGGAACGTTCGGCGTTCAGAGCATTACCGATGAAGAAGGCAAACGCCGCAGTGAAGCGATGGGCTTTAAGACCGTGGGCGAACCCGGCATGGATGCTCCGGAAAATGTTGCGTTTGCAATGGCGGCATGGCTGTACGGAAAGGATTTCGGCGAACGGCTGATTCTGTCCAATTCCGCAGGCGAGGATACCGACTGCACATGTGCAACGCTGGGCGCGATTCTGGGCATTATCGACGGTGCGGAGGGCATTCCCGAGAAGTGGAAAGCGCCTCTGGGCGATAAGATTGTCACGATGTGCATCGACAAGACGTGGGGCGGCATTTGGACACCGCAAACCTGCACCGAATTGGCAGATCGTGTGATGCGCGTAACCCCCGGCTTCCTCGGTGCGGAAATCTGCGATGTTTTGAATCCGGACGGATATACCATTCGCTGCGCAGATGAATTGTATTGCCTGGATCAAACCGATTATCAGCCGCGCATGAACGGCTCCGGCAAGAATCATCATTTGCCCGTTCGAGAGCTTGCGAAGCTCGGAAGCAATGTCCTGCGTGCGGAATATCCGGCGTTCGAGATGCTGGTGAATTTGCAGGGAGATCCGTATTTCAAGCAGGGCGAAACCCGCAAATTCAGCGTAACGGTGCGCAACTGTTTCGAAATGCGCCGTCAGGAGTGGGCGAAAATCAAGATTTATGCGCCGGACGGCGTTGAATTCACGAGCGCAACGGAGATTATGCTGCCGCTGAATAACCTTTGGGGCGCGTGCGCAGAGGCTGAATTCGAATTCAATGCGGACTTCTATCCGTCCTCGAAGCTCGAACTGATTGTGGATGTTCAGCTGGAGGGAAGACATTCCTATGGCGATATAAAGGTGGTTATGACCCGCAAAGGGTGATTGAAACGTGATTGACGCGCGGGGTTGGGGTGTGCTATAATGGTTGCGGAGTTTGCGGATTCCCGCGCGTTTTTCGCATCGGCAAGGCGATGAACATCGGTTTGTCTTTGACGAGGTTGAGAATCGAGAGGTTTTCAACCTCGTGTTTGCGAATATGCGCAATTCAAAACGGTTTGAATCGGAGTCCGACAATGAAAATCAGGAGGTCTTTCCCATGGAGAACAGCCGTCCGCTGGCAATCGTCGGCACGAAAACAATTACCGAAAACGATGTGACTGCCGCCATCATGGGCATGGGTGCCCGCGCGCAGAGCTATGACAATCCGCAGGGCCGTGCCGCAATTCTGGAACAGCTGATCGCTCAGGCGCTGTTTCTGACCGATGCGAAAAAGAACATGCTGGAGTATGATCCGCAGTTCAAGGCGCAGCTTGCTCAGGTGAAAGAGGAGCTGCTCGTGCAGTTCGCCGTTTCCAAGGCGCTGGAGCGCGTGAAGGTTTCCGAGGAGGAAATCAAGAAATTCTTCGATGAGAACCCCGAGCAGTTCGCCGGCGAGCCGACCGTGGAAGCCAGCCACATTCTGGTGGACACCGAGGAGAAGGCAAACGAAATCAAGCAGAAAATCGAAGCGGGCGAAATCTCCTTCGAAGACGCCGCAAAGCAGTATTCATCCTGCCCGTCCGCACAAAACGGCGGCAATCTGGGTGAATTCGGCCGCGGACAGATGGTGCCCGAGTTCGACAGCGCCTGCTTTGAAATGGAAGTGGGCGAGATGCGCGGCCCCGTGCAGACGCAGTTCGGCTACCACCTGATTCGCCTGGATGCGAAGAAGGATGCGCAGCCCGTGTCGCTCGAACAGGCGCACGAAGCCATCGAACAGCATCTCTTGGGCGAAAAGCAGCGCACGACCTATCAGAGCCGTGTGAATCAGCTCAAGATTCTCTATCCCATTCAGAAACTGTAATAAGATACCGCCGAAGGACATCACATCTTTCGGCGGTTGTTTTATCGAAGCCATCGAACAAATCAGCTCAAGATTCTCTATCCCATTCAGAAGCTGTAATAAGCAACCGCCGAAGGACATCGCATCTTTATAATTGATTCAGCACATCCGCAATATCGCCTTTCACGCAAACGGAGCGGCTTAGAATTTCCCGAGGGGCGGCGGCGTGGTCGAAATTCACGCAGGCGTAGGTGGCCAGCGGATTTTCAAGCGTCATCTGCCAGAAGGGGTATTTGATGATTCCGGGCGTGTTGTAGCCGACGCCCAGTTCGAGAAACAGCAGTTTCCGATTTCGGTGATTCTTCAGGAAATGGGAATAGCGGTCTGCGGCAACGTGCCAGCCGGCATCCTCAACGAAGCGGTCGTCCGCGCGCAGATTCGTGGTCATGGGGCGGTTGCATCGCGGGCAACGGGGAATCAGCTCGCTCGGTATGCGCATGCCTTCCTGCCGATTCACCATTTCACGCACCATGGCTTCGTTGTCGAAGGTTCTTTTGCAGCAGGGTTCGCTGCATTGAAACAGTCCGTAATCGCCCTGCGTATAGAACAGGCGTTTTTTGTCGAACCCCGCTTTCTGAAAGCAGTGGTCCACGTTGGTGGTAATCACGAAATAATCCTTTTCGCAAACGAGGCGAAACAGCTGTTGATACACGGGCTTGGGCGGATCGGTATAGCGGTTGATGAATATGTATCGGCTCCAGTAGGCCCAGCGTTCTTCGGGAGATTCAAACGGGTAGAATCCGCCGGAATACATATCCGCGAAGCCGTGGCGGACCTTGAAATCCGAAAAGTATTTCTCGAACCGTTCGCCCGAATAGGTGAATCCCGCCGCCGTTGAAAGACCTGAACCCGCCCCGATAATCACGGTTTCGCAATCGTTCAAAGCGGCACGCAGTTTGCTAATTTGCGCAGAGCAGTCGTTCATAAATACACTTGTCCCTTTCTTTGAAAACGTTGAAAATCACCTTCACGGAACTGCCCGTTTCGGCCTTGTAATCCCGAACGGCCTGAACGGCAATCTGCGCCGCAAGCTCGTTTGGAAAGCGAAACACGCCCGTTGAAATACAGCAGAAGGCGATGCTTTCCATCCGATACGCATCCGCCGCCTCCATGCACGCCCGATAACAGCTTTCAAGCGCCGCTTCGTCGTTTGGCGTTACCTCCGCTTGAATGGCGGGCCCCACGGTGTGCAGCACGTATTCACAGGGCAAATTGTATGCCTTCGTGACCTTTGCCCGACCGATGGGCTCTTCATAGCCCTGATTGCGCATCAGCGAATCGCATTCCAGCCGC
This sequence comes from bacterium, assembly GCA_963633785.1. Lineage (GTDB taxonomy): Bacteria > Bacillota > Clostridia > Christensenellales > Aristaeellaceae > Faecivicinus. Next base: position 10,493 of record CAVHAH010000036.1, on the reverse strand, counting down.
AGTTGAATGCCTGCGTAGGTGTGAATGCAGTTGTCGATGCACTTGTGGCACGGAACATAGCAGCCCGTCATGCCCGAATTCGCGGCGTTCACAATCGCCGTGCATTTCAGGGTGGTGATGTCGCCCTGCCAGATGTACATTTCATCGCAAACGGGCGTCAGGTCTTCCGTTCGGGTAATGCCCGACTGTGTGCGCTCGTGCAGGTATTCATCCTGAATTTTCAGAAATTCGGCAGAGATGGGCTTCGGCGGGCGAATGTTCATCAAAGAGCGCAGGAGCTGCCGCTGTTCGTTTGCCGATTGCGGAATGGGGAAATCGGCGTCCCTGCGTTCACGCAGCAGCGACCGAATCAGAAAAATGCGGCGTTCGGTTTGATTCATGAATGACCTCCGGGGAATGTTATCAAACATATTGTATCAAAGATTTCGAAATCCGCAAGTACGCACTTTTTGGTAACCGCTCTTGCAATCTCCCTTGAATTTGCGGTATAATGGGGAAAATGCGATGCGAGGTTTTTGATTATGATGACGAAAGAAGAAATGCCCGCATGCCCCGTGGCCACCACCGTTGCGTTGATCGGCAGCAAGTGGAAACTGCTGATTCTGCGCAATCTGATGATTCGCCCGTGGCGATTCAATGAATTGAAAAAGGATTTGGAGGGCGTCAGTCAGAAGGTGCTCACGGACAGCCTGCGTTCAATGGAACAGGATGGTCTGATTTCACGCACCGTTTACCCCGAAGTGCCGCCGAAAGTGGTTTATGCGCTCAGCGACCTGGGGGAAAGTTTGCGCCCGATTCTGAATGTCATGTCCGAATGGGGAACGAATTACAAAAACAATCTAAGGGACCTCTGAATTTAATCAGCCTTTCTTCGGTTTTGAAACAGCAAAAGCCGTGGGCACAACGCTCACGGCTTTACGGTATTCGGTTATTGAAGCCTGCCGGGAATACAGACTTTTCTTTGAACCTTATCCACATACGTAACGCAGATATCACTCCGGTATAATTCCTTAAGAGTTTCCTCCGTCAGAATGGTATGCGGGTCTCCGACGTTAAAACATCCGTTCCTGTCCAGTATACCGACTTTACTTTCCAGCAGCATGATGTGATCCGGGTTATGGCTTGTCATGACCACGCTGTAACCCTTTTCCGCAAGTGACTTAATCATGGAAAGCGTTCTCAGCTGGTTTCCGTAATCGAGATGGTTGGTCGGTTCGTCGAGCATAATCAGCTGCGGCTGCTGCACGATTGCACGCGCAATTGATACCTGCTGGCGTTCCCCTCCGCTCAGATGTGTGTACGGACGGAATGAGAGCTCCGTCAGATTCATCATATCGAGCGTTTCATCAACGATTTTATAATCATTTTTTCCCGGTTGTTGGAAAGCCTTTAGATACGGTGCACGTCCCATAGCGACAAAATCGCGCACGGTATAATCATAAGCCGGTACATGATTCTGCGGGACATAACCGATCAGACGTGAAGTCTCCTTCAAACTGTATTCACGAATCGGCTTTCCGTCCAGAAATACCGTTCCCGTTTCCGGATTGAGCAGATTGACAATGCAGTTTAAAAGTGTTGATTTTCCCGCACCGTTCGCGCCGAGTATCGTAAGTATTTCGCTTTGGTGCAATTCAAAAGACACATCGTGGAATACGCGGCGTCCCGGCTCATATGAAAATGAGAGTTCTTTGGATTCAAGTATCACGACAGTTTCATCCTTTGCTTTGCAAGTACAAAATAATAAAAGGGCGCACCGATAATACCGGTAAGAACGCTCAACGGAATTTCGGCTGTTGTTGCAGTTCTTGCCAGCGTATCAATCATCAGCAGGAACAGGCCGCCCATAAGAAACGATACAGGCAGCGAACGCGTATTATCTGCACCAACCGTCATTCGGCTGAGATGCGGGATTACAAGCCCCACCCAGCCGATTGTACCGCACAGTGATACCGAGCAGGCAGTCAGCAGCGTTGAACAGATGATAACAATCAGTTTCAGCGCCGATGTATTCACACCCAGCATGTGCGCCTCATTCTCTCCGAGGGTCAGAATGTTTATTCGCCATCTCAGCAGTATCAGAATAAAGCTGCAGATAATAATGCAGGGAAGGACGACCAGCAAATCACTGCTCATAACCTTCGTCATGCTGCCGAGCTGCCAGTATGTAATTGCTTCCAGTTGCGTTTCGGGGTCTGCAATGTACTTCAGAAGACCGAGTATTGAAGTCATAATACCGCTGACTACGATGCCGGACAGTACCAACATTGTCATTGAATTATTTTTTAAAAGTCTGGGCACCAGTGTTGTGAGTGCAACGGCTGCGATACCGGTCGCAAAAGAACATACCTGTATGCTCCAGGCATTCAACCCCAGCAATATGGCGGCAGCTGCGCCGACGCAGGCACCGGAAGATATTCCCAGCAAATCGGGAGAAACCAGGGGGTTTTTAAAAACCCCCTGATAGGTTGCTCCGGCCAGCGACAGCGCACCGCCGACAAAGAACGCACCCAAAGCGCGTGGAATGCGCAGCGTAAAAATGATATTCTCCGCTCTTTCATCCCAGCTCGGGTTCAGCGGGATTACTTTGTTCAAAAGAATCTTGAACACATCGGCAGGGCTGATAAAAAACCTACCCATTCCCACTGCCGCAATCAGCATAACGAAAGAAGCCATGCACAATGACAGCAGTATCGCCCTGTACTTTCTGCGCAGGCGGTTATCGATATCGTTCGGTTGCATATGCTTTAGAAGCCGTTTGCTTCGGTGCACATGCATTCCGCATAAACGTCATCGGGAATTTCATAACCGTAGAAATCCTTCAGATAAGCCTTGATGTAGCTCTCGGTTTCCTCCATCGGGACGAGATCGGGATAAACGACGGAAGCCATCCAGCGCTTGTACAAGAACTTTTCCGCGGAGAAGCTCTGCGCCCATCTCTGCACCATCGAAGGACCGGAATAAATCTTATGATTCTTGGCGGCAGAGGTGCCGGTCCAGTCCTGACCTTCGATATTATTGTTATAGAAATCGTCGGGCGTATTGTCATTGAAGGAAATAATCACGATTTCAGGATCATAGGCAATGATTTCTTCCATTGTATAAGCGGTGGAAGAAGCGGGATCATCGGAAATGTTCTGAGCTTTCAGCGATTTGATAATCTGCCCGTTGATAGATCCGGAAGTCCAGGCTTTCATATCCTTGATCCATACCGTGTTGTAAATACGGGGACCGGAGCCTTCTTCAACATCGGAAAGTTTTTCTTCAATGTAGGCATCGGTTTCATTCATGTAATTGATCAGCTGATTCGCACGGTTTTCGCAGCCGTAGAGTTCTCCCAGCGCGGAAATGCATGCTACGGGATCGCCGTAGAGCGCTTCTTCGGTTACAGTATAAACCGGAATGCCGAGCTCTACATACTGAGCTGTAAGATCAGCATACCAGTCGCCGGACATCGTGATAATAAGGTCGGGATCCAGAGTCATAAGTTCTTCCACATTCTGCTCCGAACCTACGGGGATATCCGCCATTTCCGGATAGATATACTTTCCGAGTCCGTCAGTCCAATGTCCTTTGGAAGATTCGGTGATGCAGACCATATTGTCGGCACCGCCCATCAGAATCCAAGAAAGCGTGCACATAGCATCCGGAAGCACTGCAATCCGCTGCGGATGTACGGGAACAACGACCTCGTTACCGGCCATATCGGTTACAGTGCGCGTTTCTGCCTCTTCGGCCAGCGTGCAGCCGGCGAATGACATAGTCATAACCATTACAAGCATCAATATAATACTGAAAATGCGCTTCATAAAACTCTCTCCTCTTTTTGTCTTCTGGATTTTGTCTGTGGTTTAACGGAATACCTTTTGTACACCTCCCGTCCGGACAAAAAAATAGGACTGCGAGGCAGTCCTTTCACGAAGACATCTTATACATCAAAACACGATTATCCGTTTTGACAGATAATCGGGAGAAAGTATAGTTATCTTTATCCGTAATCGGATATAGGCTTGCACTGTTGCCCGGAGCGCATCCTTCGTGAAGATCAAGCAGGTTTCCTGGCTTGCATCAACGTCTGTTCCGCCTTCTCACCGATATCCCGGCAATGACATATTTGAACAGGCTCCGCATTCACAGTGACCGGTTCGCTCGGGATTTACACCCGATTCCCTCTATGTGTTTCGGCACATTGCACGGCATTTAAATGCCGCCACTTGATCGATAGAATATTATCATAATTCATGTAAATTTGCAACGCTTTTTCATTCCCGCATGATTTTCGAATAAAAATTTATATTGTCCGTTGCCTAAAATAAATCCAGCGTGTTGCTCAGATAGATTTCTTCGCGCACGCGCAAATGATATTCCGGTTTCGTCAGATAGTAAAGCAGGAATTCGAGAATCAGCGCACTGCCGAGGCTTCGCCCTTCGATTTTGAATTCCGTGAATCCCATGGGCAGATAGGCGTTCGCAATGTCCTGAACGGAAATGAATGCGGGGCTTTCCATCGCCCGTGAAAAGCGATAGCCCTCCCGTGCATTCGGCGAATGGCAGAAATGTTCGGCGTCCGAAAGCCCCAGATTCATGCGGCTCACGGATTCATAACAGCGCTTTCGCTCGGCGCAGGATATCGAACAGCATTCGTTGCACAGAAACTCCGCCTTGCTTTTCAAAGCGGGGTCGAGGGTATTCAGCTTGTCAAACGCCTTGTTCAGGCGAAAATCGGGAACGACATATCGAAATTCACTGCGCATCAATTCGCTTTTGAGCAGTTCGAAATCCGAAAGCACCTTCGTTGTGGAGGACACCAGATACAATTTAGGATACCGTTCACGCAGATATTGCGTAAGCAACTCGGAATGCACGATCACGCCGCAGGGAACGGCGCTTTTTGAAAGCGTTTCGCAAAGGCGGTTGCACTTTCCGTCGCTTAAATGCGAGGCATTCAAAAGCGAATTGCTGAATGTCAGCCGAACGGAAATGCCGTATTCTTCCGAAAGATTCAAAACGTCCCGAAGATTCGCTTCGCTGCGCTCCACACGTCCGCCGCTCCAAAGGCAGTCGTTCGGCGCACCGTAGAGCGAGGCGATTTCAAACCCTTCGTAAAAGTATTCCCGATGCGAATAAAACAGCGGCAGAAACGCTTTGTAAAAATCATAGAATTCAAACGGCCCGGGCAAATGAAAATGAGCGGCACGGTTCATCGGTTTTCTCCTGTAAACAGCATTCCGGAGGATTGCGAAAATCCCCCGGAATCGTTATTTTTACTGAATGTGGAACGCCTTGTTCACGGCTTCGATTTCTTCATCGCTCAAAAGCTGAACCGTTCCCAAATCGCGCGCGGCAATCATGGCGGCGGCGCTGTATTCCAGCACTTCCAAACGGTCGAACGCATTCAGAAGCGAATTGCCCGTGGCAATCACGCACTGGTTGTCTACAACCACAACGGGCATCTTGCTGCTGAAAATTGCGGCGGTGCCGTCCAAATCCAGCGTGGAGGCCGCATAGGGCAGGCGACCGACATTGCGCAGGGAAATATAGCTTTCGGGAATCAGACGTGAATCGAATTCCGTTCCCGTGATTGCAAACGCCATAATGGCGGGCGGATGGGCGATAATCACGGAATTGATTTCGGGGTGCGTTTCGTAAATGCGCTGATGCAGCAAAACCGAACGGCTGGGCGTTTTGCCGAGCTCTCCCATGCCGTTTTTCACGCGCACGATGTCTTCCGGCTCCAGATACTTGCGGTCCTTCATGTAGGGCGTAATCAGCAGAGAACCGTCGGACAGGCGCATGGAGAAGGTGCCCTGCGTGGAGGTGAACAGCCGCTGGTCGTAGGAGCGGTGAATCAGCGAACACATATCCCGCCGCCCCGCACGCTCTTCGCTGGAAACCTGATGCGCTTCGAAAGCATCCAGCGGCGGATGCGCCTTCGAGCTGTCCAGGTCGATTTGCGCCTGCGTGAGGGAACGCGGCTTGCCCAGTTTCAGGGCGTCCAGCTCGATTTTCGAGGAGGAATCCAGCGTTTCGAAAGCCATGAATGCGCGGTACAAATCCTGTGCGCCGCAGATAACGCCGTGATTCTCCATCAGAACCGTGTTGTAGCCCTCGGCGAATTTCTCGGCGATGTTCCTGCCCAAACCTTCGCTGCCGGGCACGTCGTATTTCGCCATGGCGACCTTGCCGCAAACCAGAGCGGCATTCGGATTCAGCGTGACATCGGGCACACGGCGCACCAGGCTGAATGCCACCAGAACCGGCGGATGCGCATGCACGATGGCCCGCAGGTCGGGGCGCAGTTTGTAGATGTTTCGGTGAATGGGCAGCTCCACGCTCGGCGTGTGCGGACCGATAACGGTGCCGTCTGCCTTCACCTGCATGATGTCCGCACGGGTGAGCGAACCTTTGTCGATGCCGGAGGGCGTGATCCAGATATCGCCGTTCTCATCCTTGATGGAAATGTTGCCGCCCGAGGTGGTGGTCATGCCGTATTGATAGATGCGAGCCATGATCATTACCAGTTGATCTGCCGGATGCAGAAGCTCGAACTTCATAATCTCATCCTCCTTTTGTTTTCTGATTTGATTATCGGCGATGAATGTTAAAAAGCGCATAGGGACGATGTAAATGCAATGTTTTATTCATAATTGCGCCAAGTGAATTTCCGATGTGTTTTTCGGTTAAGCGATACCGAACGAATCGAAGATGTGCTATAATGGCGAATAGACCCAAGCAAAGGAGAGAATACGATGCATTCGGAAAAGCGATTCAACGGAAAGGGCGATATTTACGAGAAGGCCAGACCGAGCTATGCTTCGGCGCTGTTTGATTTCATGGAAACCGCTTTGAAAATTCCCGAAGGCGCCGTGTTTGCCGATATCGGGGCGGGCACGGGCATATTCAGCGAACAGCTGCTCAATCGGGGCTATCGGGTTTATGCCGTTGAGCCCAATGCGGATATGCGCCGCAAGGCCGAAGAAAAGGCGTTCGGGCGGGCGAATTTCGTTTGCGTGAACGGAACGGACGCAAACACCGCCCTTCCCGATCAATCGGCGGACTGCGTTTGTGCGGCGCAGGCGTTTCACTGGTTTGATGCTGCGGCATTCAAAAAGGAATGTCGGCGGATTCTCAAGCCCGGCGGAAAGGTGATGATCGTTTACAATTCACGCAGCGAATCCGTTGAATGCACCCGCCGCCTTGCCGATATTCACCGCAAATACTGCCCCGAATTTCAGGGATTCTCCAAAGGCATGAACGATGAAAAATGCCGCGCGTTCTTTGGCGGCGAATGCGAAGTGTTCAAAACGGACAACAGCACGGTTTACGATCGGCAGGGGTTTGTGAATCGCGCACTGTCGTCATCGTATTCCCTGCGTGAAGGCGATGCAAAGTATTTCGAATACCTTGCGCAGCTGGGCAATCTGTTCGATGAATTGTGCGCAAACGGCGAATTGACGGTGCAAACGGACACCGTGGCCTATATCGGGAGCGTTTGAATTTAACAAACCCTTTATTGACATTCTTCTCCTTTTATCGTATAACTATACCGTCTTCAGGGCAGGGTGCGATTCCCGACCGGCGGTGATAGTCCGCGAGCGCAAGCTGAATGGGTGAAATTCCCATACCGACGGTACAGTCCGGATGGAAGAAGATATGGTCGGGTGCTGCCCGCACTCAAATCCACCCATATCTCCGAAAAGGAGAAGTATGACTTCCGTTTCTTTCAAAACCCGTAGAATTGCCTCGTTGGGCATGCTCAGTGCCGTTGCCACCGTTTTGATGTTCGTCTCGTTTTCGATTCCGCTGGTGCCGAGTTTTCTGAAAATGGACCTGTCCGAACTGCCCGCCCTGATTGCGGCGTTTGCGTTCGGCCCTGTGAGCGGCGTGATTGTCTGTTTGGTGAAAAACTTAATCAACGTGATGTTCACAACCACGGGCGGCGTGGGTGAATTGAGCAATTTCCTGCTGGGCGTGTGCTTTGTGGTGCCTGCGGGCTGGATTTATTCGGCAAAGAAAACGCGCAAACGCGCCTGCATCGGCGCATTGATCGGTGCGGTCTGCATGGCGGTTTGCAGTCTGCCGAGCAACTATTTCCTGATGTATCCGATTTACACGGCATTCATGCCGATGGAAACGATTCTGAATCTCTACCGTGCAATCGACCCGAATGTGAATTCGCTGGTGCGCGCGCTGATTGAATTCAATATTCCGTTCACGCTGGTGAAGGCGCTGCTGTGTTCCGCCGTGGCGTTTGCGGTCTATAAACCGCTTTCGCCGATTCTGAAGGGAAAACGATAACCCCGATACCGTGCCGTTCGGCAAACGCCGAATTGCACGGTATTTCTGTCAAAATGCTTGTAAGTTGGGCGAAAGCGTGTTATACTGAAAGTAAGATGTATTCGGTGGGAATATGCCTTCGGATACAAATACAGGGAGGTCAGGTAAATGGAAAAGCTGAATTTTCTGGGCTTTGACTTCGGCGCATCGAGCGGACGTGCCATGCTGGGTGTTTTTGACGGGGAGCGGATCGAGATTGAAGAAATTCACCGCTTCAGCAACGATCCCGTGATGCTGTGCGGACGTTTCGTTTGGGATGTTCCCCGCCTTCTGTTTGAAATGAAGCAGGCGCTTTTGAAGCTTTCGAAGATGAATATCAAGGTTTCGGGCATCGGCATCGACACTTGGGGCGTGGACTTCGGCATGCTGGACAAAAACGGCCATCTGCTGGGGCTGCCGGTGCATTATCGCGATGCACGCACCAACGGAATTCCCGAAGAGGTTTTCAAGGTGATTCCCAAAGAGG
>CAVHAH010000036.1:0-1680 GCA_963633785.1 bacterium | reverse complement strand
AAGAGGAGCTGTTCGGCGTGACCGGAACGGCATTCAACCTGTTCAACACGGTTTTCCAGCTCTACGCCATGAAGCTGGAGGGCGACCCCATTCTGGATGCGGCGGAGGAAATGCTGTTCATGCCCGACCTGCTGGCGTATTTCCTCACGGGCAAAAAGGGCGTTGAATACACGATGGCTTCCACCAGCCAGCTTCTGGATGCGCACACCCGCAGCTGGTCGAAGGCGGTTTTCGAGCGGCTGGGACTGCCCGAAAAACTGATGAAGCCCATTCAGATGCCCGGTGCGCTTCGGGGAACGCTTCTGCCGGAAATCGCAAGCGAATGCGGCGTGGAGGAGATTCCCGTGTATGTCGTGGGCGGACACGATACCGCAAGCGCCGTGGCGGCCGTTCCCGCAAAGGGCAACGATTATGCGTATCTGTCCAGCGGAACGTGGTCGCTGCTGGGCGTTCTGTCGAAAGAGCCGAAGACGGACGTGAATGTCATGAATGCGCAGTATACCAACGAAGGCGCCGTGGACGGTTCGATTCGCCTGCTGAAGAATATCATGGGCTTGTGGATTATTCAGGAATGCAAGCGTGAATGGGATCGGCGCAGCGACAAGGTGGATTTCGCGCAGCTGGTCGAAATGGCCAAGAGCGCACCGGCATTCAAGGCGTTCATCGATGTGGACGATCCGTGCTTCCTGGCTCCCGGCAATATGCCCGAGCGCATTCGGGAATACTGCAAGCGCACGAATCAGCCCGTTGTTGAGGGACGGGGCGAGATTTCCCGAGTGATTTACGAAAGCCTGGCGCTGAAGTATCGCCAGTCGATTGAACGGCTGGAGAGCGATATTCTGAACAAGAAAATCTCGCAGCTCAACATCGTGGGCGGCGGCAGCAAGAATCTGCTTTTGAATCAGTTCACCGCAGATGCGCTGGGCAGAAACGTGATTGCCGGCCCGGGCGAGGGAACGGTAATCGGCAATCTGCTGATGCAGGCGCAGGCCGTGGGCGCAATGAAGGCGGAGGATCGCGCGGATGTGGTTGCCCGCTCGTTCCCCACGGAGGTTTACACTCCGCAGAACACGGCGGCGTGGGATGAGGCGTACGCCAAATATCTGAAATTGTTTGCATAAGGAACAAAGATGAATTTTCAACACAACGCATTGCCCGGTTCGCTGGAATTGGCGTATCTGGGCGACACGCTTTACGATTTGTATGTGCGTTCGCACCTGGTGGAAAGAGGCGGCCGTGTGGCGGATTTGCATCGCCGAGCGATTCACCTGGTGTGTGCGCACGCACAAAGCGAGGCGCTTTCGAGAATTGAAAACACGCTTACGGAGGCGGAATCGGCGGTGGTTCGCCGTGCCCGCAATGCCAAACAGGCGCCGACCAAAAACGCCGATGCGGCGGAATATCATCGTGCCACGGCTTTGGAGGCGCTGATCGGCTATCTGTATGCAACGGAACAAACAGGGCGCATGAACGAACTGCTGGCGCAGGCGCTTCCGCCCGAGATGATTTAAGGATTCAAACATGAGTTACGATAAGAAATACGGCAAAAACGAAAATCCCATGCGGGGTGCGGCCAGAAGAACCTACGGAACGCCGCGCGTGGGTGCGGTTCGAAGCGATGTGCCCCGTGCGGAGCATGTGAGCGCACAGGACGAGGGACGCACATTCAACCGTTCCCGT
>CAVHAH010000035.1:0-14108 GCA_963633785.1 bacterium | reverse complement strand
AACGTGTGGCGCTTTTGGGTTCCGTCGATCGGCGCTGGATGGATCACATCGATGCAATGACGGAGCTGCGCGACGGCATTGGTCTACGCGCCTACGGTCAGCGCGATCCCGTGATCGAATACAAGCGTGAAGGCTACGAGATGTTTGAGGAAATGGTGCATCTGATTCAGGAAGACACCATTCGCCGTCTGTATTTCACGGTTCTGGCAAAGCCCGTGGAGCGCGTACAGGTGGCTCAGCCCGTTGCCGCTTCCCACGGTTCCTCCGAGCCGCAGCCCAAGACTCCCGCGAAATCTGCGGCGAAAGTCGGGCGCAACGATCCCTGCCCCTGCGGCAGCGGAAAAAAATACAAAAACTGCTGTGGCAAGTCTGCGACTTGAGGCAGTTGCTGGCGCGCTTGGTCACCTGAAATTGAGTCGGACGGCGACTCAATTTCAGCGTGGGTGCGATAAGATAACTTTGTGCCCATCTTACCGCAAATCGAGTCGAACGGCGACTCGATTTACTATGGTGGTTCGTTTTGGAGTTTTGACTTTTTCATTTTTAGAAGGGTGGATTTCTTTTATGCTGGAAATGGACGTCTTTAAGCAGGACTTGGCGGAAGTGCGTCGCATGATTGAAGAGACGGGAAAGTCGCTTCAGATTGACCATTTGCGCGAACAGATGGTGGAGTATCGTGAGGATATGGGTTCAACCGGTTTCTGGGACGATCTCGAGCGTGCACAGAAGATTTCCGCAAAGGCACATGGCGTGGAGCGCCGAATTCAGCACTATGAAAGTCTGATTACCCGTGCCGATGATGTGGAAGTTATGATGGAGCTTGCCGAGGAGGAAGACGATTCCTCCATGGTGGACGAAATCAAGAATATGTTCACCGAACTGAAATCGGAATTGGAAACCGTGCGTTTGCAGACATTGCTCACAGGCGAATATGATTCCTGCAACTGCATTCTCTCCCTGCACGCAGGTGCGGGCGGAACGGAAGCGCAGGACTGGACGCAAATGCTGTATCGCATGTACACGCGCTTTTGCGAGCGCATGGGATTCACCGTTCGCGAATTGGATTTGCTCGACGGTGACGAAGCGGGCATCAAATCCGTTTCTTTCGAAGTCTCGGGCGATTATGCTTACGGCTATCTGAAGGCAGAGCGAGGCGTGCATCGTTTGGTGCGCATTTCGCCGTTTGATTCGAATGCCCGTCGGCACACGTCGTTTGCGTCTTTGGATGTTTCGCCGATTATCGAAGATGACGGCGCAATCGAGATTCGCAACGAGGATTTGCGCATCGATACCTATCGCGCATCCGGTGCGGGCGGACAGCACGTTAACCGTACCGACTCCGCCGTTCGAATCACCCATTTGCCCACGGGCATCGTGGTGCAGTGCCAGAACGAGCGCAGTCAGGTTCAGAACAAGGAAATGTGTTTCATATGGCTGCGTGCACGTTTGGCGGAATTGAAGGAACAGCAGCGCCAGGAACAGATGGGCGAAATCAAGGGCGAAATGAAGAAAATCGAATGGGGCAGCCAGATTCGTTCCTACGTATTCCAGCCCTACACCATGGTCAAGGACCACAGAACCGGCCATGAAGAGGGCAACATTTCCGACGTTATGGACGGCAAACTGGAAGGCTTCGTAATCGATTATCTGCAGAAACTATAACGGGATTCGCAGGAGGAGAGCGCTCCTCCTGCAATCTTTTTCACGGAGAAGGCAATGCGAAAGTTTTTAGGCGTTCTGCTAACGGTTATCGGGCTGTTTTTCACGATGGTTCTGATTGTTTTATCGGCGGTGGAAATCGTGGGAACGGATGCGGAATTGTATTACAAATTGCAGGTGCGCTACGGCGTTTTGAATACCGCGGGCATTTCTCAAGAGAATCTGAAAACGGTGGATGAAGCGCTGGCGGAATGCCTGAAGGGCGATGCCGATGCGCTGGATGCGCTTGAAAACATTCCCGTTGACGGCGTTGAGCGAGAGGCGTTTCATGCGCATGAAAAAACGCACATGGACGATTGCAGGCATTTGTTCGATTTACTGCGAACGGTGAAGCGGTGTTCGTACATGGCTGTGCCGTTGCTTGTGCTGGGAATGTTCCTTTTGAGAAATGCGAAGGCGTTTCGCAGGGCGGAATGCGTATCGCTGGCGCTTCTGCTGATTCCGCTGGGAGCGTTCATCATTTGGGCGGCGGCGGATTTCAATTCGGCATTCACATTCTTTCACAGAATGCTGTTCACGAATAATTTGTGGCTGCTGAATCCCGAAACGGATTTGCTGATTCGCATTTGTCCCGAGGAGATGTTCATGCAGATGGGCATTCGCATTGCGGCGCTGTTTGCAGTTGCGATGCTTGTTATACTATTTGCGGCGAATCGGTTGAATCGCCGAATTTCGGCGCTCGGATAGAGGGGAAACACATGGGTTATTATGAAAGAATGCGTGCAAAGGCGGAGGCCTTGCGTGCACGCGGCACGGCACGGATTCTGGCGGTGGAAAGCTCCTGCGATGAAACGGCGATAGCGGTTGTGGAAAACGGGCGCATCGTGCGTGCGAATGCGATTGCCACGCAGATTGACGTGCACGCGCTTTACGGCGGCGTTGTTCCGGAGATTGCTTCGAGAATGCACGTGGAAGCCATTGATCCGCTGCTGGATAAGGCACTTGAAGAGGCGAATATCACCCTGAAGGATATCGATGCCGTGGCGGTCACCTACGGTCCGGGTCTGGTGGGCGCACTGCTCACGGGCGTAAGCTGGGCGAAGGCGCTGGCGTACGCTTCGGATTTGCCGCTGATTCCCGTGAATCATATCGAAGGACATGTGAGTGCGAATTATGTGGCGCATCCCGATTTACAGCCGCCGTTTGTGTGTTTGGTGGCTTCGGGCGGACACAGCCATATTGTGAATGTCACCCGCTACGGATCTTATGAATTGCTCGGCGGCACCACCGATGATGCCGCAGGCGAAGCGTTCGACAAAGTGGCCCGTGTTCTGAACATTCCCTATCCGGGCGGTCCGCTTCTGGACAAGCTGGCGGATGAGGGCGATGAACACGCCTACAAATTCCCCCGCCCGCACACGGAAGGGAAATACGATTTCTCATTCAGCGGTCTGAAAACGGCGGTCATCAATCAGGCGCACAATCTGCGCCAGCAGGGCATTGAAATCAATGCAAAGGATTGGGCAGCGTCGTTTCGCAGAAGCGTTGTGGATATTCTGGTGGACAAGACGATTGCCGCCGCAACGGATATGGGCGCAAAGCGCGTGGCGACCGCAGGCGGCGTAGCGGCGAATTCGCTTTTGCGTTCCGAACTGCAGCGCCGGGGTGAACGTGCGGGGCTGGAGGTTTATATTCCGCCGAAAAAACTGTGCACGGACAACGCCGTGATGATCGGTTCGGCGGGCTTCTATCGCCTGATGGCGGGCGAATTGGCAGATTTGAATCTGAATGCGATTCCGAACATCAATATGTTTTCCGAATAACGAAGGGGGCGATTGCATGGGTCTCTTTTCATCTTCCGAAGACCAAGTCCGCAAGGCGAATCTGTCGGCGCTTGAGGACAAGCGTTTGCGTTTTCTCGACGGCATTCAAACCGAAGACGATATGCTTCTGACCGTTACCGAACAGGGAAGTTTGCGGGCACTCGGCATTGTGAACGGCAATCCCTGCGCAATCATCGCACCCGAACTGGGTTCGGACGAAGAATACCGCCTGATTGCCCTTGCGGGTAGCACATGGCGCAAAGAATCCTTTTTCGAGGCGGGAACGGGTCTGTCGGGCGCATTCGGCATCGGAACCAAGGGCGGCGAGGGATTCACGCTGATTTTCGAAACCGCCGAAGGCGAATGGGCGTTTCCGTATATCTACCACAAAAACAGCTGCCTGATTTGTGCGCCGAAGCGCAATCCGCTGCTGGTGAGCAAGCGCCGCAGGGGCGATTCGAATCCCGCATGGGAAGTTCCCCCGATGGAGCGCAAGGATTTGAAAACGATTGAAAAGTGGCTGAATGCTTTTCTGAATCGGCTTTAAGAGGTGAACGGTATCAAACGCATACTGGGCGATATTCGCCGCGCGGATTGTGATTATCAAATGATTCAGCCCGGCGACCGCATAGCGGTGGGCGTGTCGGGCGGCAAGGACAGTTTGCTGCTGGTGCGCGCGCTGTCCGTTTATCGAAACTTTGCGCCGAATCCGTTTGAATTGAGCGCAATCACAATTTCAACGGGACTGGAACCGTTTGATTTAAGCGGCGTTGAAAAGATGTGCGAGGAGCTGAACGTTCCGTACCACATCATTCCCACGCAAATCGGCAAAATCGTGTTTGAAGAGCGCAAAGAGCCGAATCCCTGTGCGCTGTGCGCAAAAATGCGCCGCGGTGCGCTGGCGAATGCCTGTCGGGAACGGGGAATCAACAAACTGGCGCTGGGACATCATCGAGACGATGCCATCGAAACGCTCCTGATGAGCCTGCTGTTCGAAGGGCGTTTTCACACCTTTCAGCCCGTGACGCATCTGGACAGAACCGAAATCGGCGTGATTCGTCCGCTGATTTACACAAGTGAAAAGCAGATTCTTTCGCTGGTGCGCAGAACGGAGCTGCCCGTGGTGGAATCGCCGTGCCCCGTGAATCACCATACGAAGCGGGAAGAAATGAAGCAGTTGATGAATGAGCTGTGCAAAAAATACCCGAATGCACGCAGTCAGATTCTCGCCGCGTTGAAAAACGATGCGCAATACGGCCTTTGGAACAGGTAAACGAAAAGCACAATTCGGTATCGGAATCGAATTGTGCTTTGTTTTTGGAAAAAGGTTTACTTGTAGCGGTTCCAGCAATCACGCACGATGGCCTTCATGGCATTCATCTTCACCTGCATATCCTTTGCCAGCGCAATCTGACAGCGGGTGCGCACGCGGTTGTGGTCCGAATACTTGATTTTGAAATACTTGTCGCCCATGATGTAATCATCCAAAAAGCGTGTCGCCAGTTCGCACGCCAGCGCAAAACAGCTTTCGCCCAGCGTATCAACCTCCGCTTCGGTCAAAGTGCTTGCGGTTTTTTCGAGGAATCCCTCGGCGAACGCCCAATAGATATTCAGATTCACGCCCGCCTTTTCCGCCTGCGGACAATCCTCCTCCACGAAATTGGCGGCAAAGCGAATCGCATCGCCGAAATCGTGTCCCACCAGACCGGGCATCACGGTATCCAAATCGATAACCACCAGCGCCTTGCGGGTGTTCGCATCGAAGAGCACGTTGTTGATTTTGGTGTCGTTATGCGTCACACGCAGCGGAAGCTCGCCCGATTTGTACAAATCCGTCAATTTGCAGGCCTCGTCTTCCACCTGCATCAGCCAATCCAATTCCTCGCGAACCTCTTTCACACGTCCGCAGGGATCGGCTTTCGCATCGGCCTTCAGCTTTTCATAGCGCTTGCGGGTGTTGTGGAAGTCGGGAATGGTATAAAACAGCTGCTTGGCATCGAAACCGGCGAGCATCATCTGGAAATCGCCGAACGCCGCACCTGCCGAACGCACCACATTCGGATCGTCGCAGGTGTCGAAGGTGATGGACGGCACATAATTGCTCAACCGCCAGAATCCGTCCTCCTCCATCAGGTAATTCTTGCCCTCCTGCGTATGATGAAAATGCAGGCCGACCTTGTCGGGATAGTTCGTGCGAATGTATTCCGTAACGCAATCGATGTTCTGCATCAATTCAATCGGGCGTTCAAACGCATAGGTATTCACCCGCTGCACGAGATAAGACTTGATCTGCGCCATGCCCGAGCCGTCGTCTCGAATGTAATTCACCTTATATGTGTGATTCACGTTGCCCATCTTGATTTCCTCATACGAGAAAAACGGGCCTTCAACACGAAACGCCTCGCCGACACGCAGCAATCTGCGCGCGATTTCCTGATTCATGTTTTCGTTCATGGGAATGCACCTTCTCTTCGTAAATTCGGTAACGGTCAATCGTTTCCGTGAAAAAAGGGTTGAATCCCCGAAGGGCCTTCAACCCCTTGAATGCGTTCGTATTCGGCAATGCCGATAATATTACATTCTTATTATAATCTTAAAACTCGGTTTTGTCAATGATTTGCGCAAAACCGCCGCAGCGGTTGCCGTTGACGGGGCGTTATGTTATAATAGACGCAGAAAGAGGGGAAACGTTATGGAACTGAATGAAATGATTGCCAAACTGAATGCCTTGCAGCATAAAATCGCCGCATACAATCATGCCATGGGGCTGATTTCGTACGACGGACAGACCACCGCCCCACGAGGCACGGGCGAACACCGCGCGGAGACGCTGGGCATTCTGTCCGAAGAGGCGTACAAGCTGAATACCGGTGAGGAAACGGTGGCCCTGCTGGATGCGCTGTATGAGAAAAACGATGCGCTCGATGAAAAAACGAAGCGCATTGTGGAAGTCATGCGCCGTGAAATCGTGGAAATGCGCGCGATTCCGCAGGATGAATACATTGAAATGACGAAGCTGTTCAGCATTTCGCAGGATGTATGGCACGAGGCGAAGGAGAAGAGCGATTTTTCGCTGTTCGAGCCGTATCTGACGCGCGTGGTGGAAACGATGAAGAAGGTGGCGGGCTATGTCGCCCCCGAAAAGAACGTTTATGATTACTGGCTGGATTCCTATGAAACCGGTCTGAATCGTGAAAAGTGCGATGCGTTTTTCGCCGTTCTGAAGGAAAAGCTCGTTCCGCTGATTGAGAAGGTCAAGAATGCGCCGCAGCCGGACGTGAGCTGTCTGCACGGCGATTTCCCGATTGAAAAACAGCGCATACTTTCGGACAAGCTGATGGAAATGCTGCTTGTGGATCGCAACCACTGCGGCATCGGCGAAACGGAACACCCGTTCACCGAGAATTTCACCAAATACGATGTGCGCATCACCACCAACTACAAAACGGACGATTTCTCCGATTCCATGTACAGCGTGATTCACGAAAGCGGCCACGCCCTGTATGAATTGCACGTGGCGGATGAATTGGCGTATACCGCCATCGGTTCGGGCGTTTCGATGGGCATTCACGAAAGCCAGTCGAGATTCTACGAGAATATTCTGGGCCGTTCCATGGGCTTCGTGAAAAACGTATCGCCCATCGTGCGCACGCTTTTCCCGCAAACGGCGAATGTGACGGACGAAGAATTCTACCGCGCGCTGAACAAATCAACGCCTTCGCTGATTCGCACGCAGGCGGATGAATTGACGTATTGTTTGCACATCATGGTGCGCTACGAGCTGGAAAAACGCCTGTTTGACGGTTCGCTCAGCGTGCACGATTTGCCGCAGGCGTGGAATCGGCTTTATAAGGAAGTGCTCGGCCTGGATGTGCCCAACGATCGCGAAGGCGTTTTGCAGGACAGCCACTGGTCGTTCGGCGCACTCGGCTATTTCCCGAGCTATGCGCTGGGCAGTGCCTACGGCGCTCAGATTCTGCGCAAAATGCGTGAAACGGTGGATGTGGATGCCTGTTTGGATGCGGGCAATCTCCGGCCGATTAACGATTGGCTCACGGAAAAAATCTGGCAATACGGCGCCCTGTATAAGCCCGAAGCGCTGCTTGAAAAAGCGTTGGGCGAACCGTTCGACCCGAATTGCTATGTGGAATACCTCACGGAGAAGTATTCAAAACTGTATAATTTGTAATTCCTTTTAAGACAATACCGCACAGCTCGACCGTGACGCCGAATGCGCCTTTTGCGGCATCCGAACGCGTTTGTGCGGTGTTGTCTGTAATTTGTAATTCCGCATATGAAAATGTGCCTCTGTTCGATTTCGAACAGAGGCACATTTTATGGAATGATTGATTATTTGCCTGCTTTGATTGCGGCCTGTGCAGCGGCAAGGCGTGCAATCGGAACACGGAACGGAGAGCAGGATACGTAGTTCAGGCCGATATTGTGGCAGAACTCGATCGAGGACGGATCGCCGCCGTGCTCGCCGCAGATGCCCAGCTTGATGTTCGGGCGGGTTGCACGACCCTTTTCGGCGGCCATCTTGATGAGGCTTCCGACGCCCACCTGATCCAGCTTGGCGAAGGGATCGAACTCGTAAATCTTGTTCTCGTAGTATGCGCCCAGGAACTTCGCCGCATCGTCACGGGAGAAGCCGAAGGTCATCTGCGTGAGGTCGTTGGTGCCGAAGGAGAAGAATTCGGCTTCCTTCGCAATCTCGTCTGCGGTTACGGCCGCGCGCGGGATTTCGATCATGGTGCCGATATGGTATTCCATCTCAACGCCTGCGTCTGCGATCATCTGATCGGCGACCTTCACAACAACATCCTTCACATACTTGAGCTCCTTGACTTCGCCGACCAGCGGAATCATGATCTCGGGCTTGATGTTGTATTCCGGATGCTCACGCATAACATTCAGAGCAGCGCCGATTACGGCCTTGGTCTGCATCTCTGCGATTTCGGGGTAGGTGACTGCCAGACGGCATCCGCGGTGACCCATCATCGGGTTGAATTCATGCAGGCTCGCAACGGTTTCCTTCAGCTCGTCCACGGAAATCTTCATTTCGGCGGCCAGCTCGACGATGTCCTCTTCGCGGGTGGGCAGGAACTCATGAAGCGGCGGATCCAGATAACGAACGGTCATCGGACGGCCTTCCAGCACGCGATACATCTCTTCGAAGTCGCCCTGCTGATACGGAAGCAGCTTGTTGAGTGCCATCTTGCGATCTTCAACGGTCTTGGAAACGATCATTTCACGAACCGCCTTGATGCGCTCGCCTTCGAAGAACATATGCTCCGTGCGGCACAGACCGATGCCTTCCGCACCGAACTTCACTGCCTGAGCGGCATCGCGCGGGTTGTCGGCATTCGTGCGGATGGTCAATTTGCGTGCGGCGTCCGCCCATGCCATGAAGCGGCCGAAGTTGCCGGAAATCGTGGCTTCGGTGGTCGGAATCGCTTCGCCGTAAATCTTACCGGTGGAGCCGTCCAAAGACAGCCAATCGCCTTCGGAATAGGTCTTTCCGCCCAATTCGAAGGAACCTTCATGCATTCTGATTGCAGAGCAGCCGGATACACAGCAGGTGCCCATGCCGCGCGCAACAACCGCCGCATGAGAGGTCATGCCGCCGCGAACGGTCAGGATGCCCTGAGAAGCGACCATGCCTTCGATGTCTTCCGGAGAGGTTTCGAGGCGAACCAGAACCACCTTGTGGCCCTTCTCGGCCCACTTCTTCGCATCTTCTGCGGTGAATACGATCTGACCACAGGCAGCTCCCGGAGAAGCGGCGAGGCCTTCGCCAACGGGCTTGGCATTCTTCAATGCCTTGGGATCGAACATGGGATGCAGCAGGGAATCGAGCTGCTTGGGCTCAACGCGCATAACGGCTTCCTGCTCGGTAATCTTGCCTTCGTCCACCAGATCCACGGCAATCTTCAAAGCCGCTGCTGCGGTGCGCTTGCCGTTGCGGGTCTGCAGCATGAAGAGCTTGCCGTTTTCGATGGTGAACTCCATGTCCTGCATATCACGGTAGTGATTTTCAAGGCGCTCTGCGATGTCCTTGAACTGCTTATAAACTTCGGGCATATCCTGCTCGAGCTGGGTGATGTGGCTGGGGGTACGGATACCGGCCACAACGTCTTCGCCCTGCGCATTGATCAGGTATTCGCCGAACAGCTTCTTCTCGCCCGTTGCGGGGTCACGCGTGAAGGCAACGCCCGTGCCGGACTTCTCGTTCAGGTTGCCGAATACCATCGGCTGAACATTCACGGCCGTGCCCCAGGAATAGGGGATGTCGTTCATGCGGCGATAGACGTTTGCACGCGGATTGTCCCAGGAACGGAACACGGCCTTGATAGCCTCAATCAGCTGTTCCTTGGGATCAACGGGGAAGTCAACGCCCTTCTCTTCGCGATAGAATGCCTTGAACTTCTTCACCAGAAGCTTCATATCATCGGTATCCAAATCGATATCCTGCGTGATGCCCTTGGCTTCCTTCACTTCGTCGATAATCACTTCGAAGCGCTTCTTGGACAGCTCCATAACAACATCGGAGAACATCTGGATGAAACGACGGTAGGAATCGTATACAAAGCGCTCGAACTTCGGATCGGGATTTCCTGCGATCAGTCCCTGAGCCACTTCATCATTCAAACCGAGGTTCAGAATCGTGTCCATCATGCCGGGCATGGAGGCACGCGCACCGGAACGAACGGAAACAAGCAGCGGATTCTTGGCGGAGCCGAACTTCTTGCCGTTGATCTCTTCGATCTTCTTCAGTGCTTCCTCAACCTGTCCCATGATTTCGGGGGTGATGGAACGATTGTTCTCGTAGTAAGATGTGCAGGCATCCGTGGAAATGGTAAAGCCCTGCGGAACGGGCATACCGAGGTTGGTCATCTCGGCGAGGTTGGCGCCTTTGCCGCCGAGCGTATTGCGCATCTGCGCACTGCCCTCGCTGAAGAGGTAGACGTACTTCTGCATGATACTCCTCCTGAAAAAAATAAATTGACACAAAGACGACCGGAACACTTTTCATACCGCTCGCCCTTTAAGCACTTTATTATACAACTATATATGTTTTTTTTCAAGAGGATTTGCGTAAAAAGCCGCTATTTTGGTAATATTCTGCGGGGAGGAGCGCCCAATCGGAATCTTGACATCTGCCGAGCGGGCGGGTATAATAGAATAAGGCAATGCTATACCATTCGGCGGCGATGCCGAATGTACCTTTTTCGGAGGAATGAATATGTTTCAGTATACGACGCGCGGAACCTGCTCTCAGCAGATTCTGATTTCGGTGAATGATGACGATATAATCGAAAGCGTCCGCTTCATCGGCGGTTGCACGGGCAACACGCAGGGCGTGTCCCGACTGGTGGAGGGCATGAAGGTGGACGATGTGATTGCCCGCCTGAAGGGCATTCAGTGCCGTGCAGGCACATCGTGTCCGGACCAGCTCGCCCGTGCGCTTGAATTGATGAAGGCGCAGGCAAAGGAGTAAATATGGCCAACGGGTATTCCTCGGAACAGGTCAGAGCACCGCACAAACAGGGGCTTCGCCTGTCGCGCGGCGGCTTCGGCGTGATTCTTTCGATATTGCTTCCGCCGCTGGGCATTCTGTTTTTGTGGCGGCAGGGCGTATTCAAGATTCGCGGCCGTGTGCTGGTGACCGCCATGAGCATTGCGGTGATGTCTGCGGTGATTTATCTGACATTGCCGGGCAGCGCTTTGCAAACCGAAACGCCGCTGCCTTCCACGCCTTCCCGCGTAACGGCGGCGCCGTCGGACGAAGTGAAAACCGCGTTGTCCAATATCGAAGAGCTTCTCTATCAGCAGCAGCTCGAACAGGTGATTGAACAGGGCGGAACGGAGCGCGATTTGCTCAGCGATGCGGAACAGCTCGAACAGGAAAAGCAGGAGCAGGAAGCGATTCTGAATACCGAGGTCTATGCCTACAACGGCAGCGGCGCAAAGTATTACCACTCCAGCCCGGTTTGCGGCAATCAGTCCAACGGTCGAAAGCTCACGGTTGCGCAGGCCATGGAAGAGCGTTTGGGTGCGTGCCCCGATTGCGATCCGCCGGTATACGGCCTTGCGGGTGCGAACAACACTTCCGGCGATGCCGAGGCGAGCGGAAACTGAAAAATGACCGCATATCTATGAAAAAGCACAGGAAAGTCACAATTTAATCCTTGACCTTATTCACGAACCATTCTATCATTAAGATAGAATGGTTCTAATTATCTACACATTCCCAAAGGAGGACAATGGCGAATGTTCTGTGCATATTGTGGTAAAACTTTGTTCAATGATTCCGATACCTGCCCGTGCTGCGGAATGCCGGTGGGGGAAAGTCACTTTGACGGTTCTCCGTATACTTCTGCGCAGCCGCAGATGCGTCCCGGTCAGGAGCCGATAAACCGCAAACCCCGTTCCACACCCCGGGATGAGGAAAGCGCATTCAGCCGCACATCTTATCGCGCGAATTCCGAAGAGGATGAAACGTCCGAATCCGTTGTTTATGCGGAAAAGAGCCGCACAACTATGAATGCGGAGGATTTGCTCGGCGACGATGAAGAAACCGATATGGACGCATTCAACCCCCGCCCGATCGAAGTGGTCGAGCAGGCGGGCATCAGCGAGAATGTCAGCGAAATCATCGCGCGCATGGAAAACGGAACGCCCCGCAAATTCGGCCGCCGCAAAAAGGCGGACTACGATGATTACGAGAATGCCGTGGAAGAGGAAACCCCCGTTGCGCCCGCCGGTCTGACCCCGTCGGACGATGAAGACGGCGTGTTCGACGATATCGACGATGCGGATATCGAAGAACTGGAGGAGAGCCGCTTCGGTTTGAAGCAGGTGCTCAAGATTGCCGTTGTGCTGGTGGTTGTGGCGGCGATTTTCATCGGCGTTGTTTCATGGATTCGCTATGTGCGCTCCAACCAGTCCAATTCCCCGATTGAAAACGTGCGTGAGGACATCTACACGCAGGGCGTTGAGCTGATTAAAAAGCATGCGAGCGATGAAACCAACACGTCGATTCTGAGCACGTACACCTCCGCAGGCAGCAGTCTGACCACGCTGGTAGCGTCGCTGGATGCGCAGGCCGCCGAAATCACGAGCCTGCTTCCCGAGGATGCCACCGACAACGAAAAGCTGTTCTCTCAGGCGCTGACCAAGATTGAAAGCAACATCGCAAACTGCATCACTTCCGATGCGCTGGCGCTTTCGAGCCAGGATGAAACGGCGGTTGCCGAATCGAGCGAACGCTGGAAAGTGGTTGAGAATTCCATCACAATGCTTGAATCCGCCAAGACCGCCACGGAGCTGACGGCGATTATCAACGGCGAAGAGGTGGATGTCACCCAGCCCGAGGCGGAAGCCACGCCTACGCCCACGCCCGCGCCGAACTACAACACGCTCTCCAAGGGCGACAAGTCCGACGAGGTGCTTAAAATGCAGAATCGCCTGTGGGAGCTGGGCTTCCTGCAGGATGACCGTGACGGTGCATTCGGAACGAAAACGCAAACGGCTGTGAAGATGTTCCAGCAGCAGGCGGGCATTGAAATCACCGGTATTGCCGATTCCGCAACGCTGGAATTGCTGTATTCCGATGATGCGCCCACCACGGCAATGGCGCAGGCCACGCCCGATCCCAATGCGGGAACAACCACCGAATCCGACGCAGACACGACCACTGCGGAATAACGCCGTTCAAAAAAGAGCGATCCCCGAAAACATGGGAATCGCTCTTTTCCATAAAGGAGATGCCGTCATGAGCAAACCGATTGTTGCGCTGATTTACGATTTCGACAAGACACTTTCGCCGAAGGACATGCAGGAATATTCGTTTTTCCCGGGCATTCGGGTGGAACCCGATAAATTCTGGGGGCTTTGCCATGATTTTTCCGAGGAACATCAGATGGACAGCGTGCTGACGTATATGTATCTGATGAAGAAGATGTCGCAGGGCGAACTGGATATGTCGCGCGAAAAGCTGAATGAACTGGGGCGCGATGTGGAATTCTTTCCCGGCGTAGAGGACTGGTTCGGGCGCATCAACCGAATCGGCGAGGCGCAGGGCGTGACCGTGGAGCACTACATCATTTCATCGGGACTCACGGACATCATTCGCGGCTCGGCTATCGGCGATAAATTCAAGGCGATATTCGCGGCATCGTTTTGCTATGATGCATCGGGTCAACCCGTTTGGCCCTCCATGACCGTGAACTATACCAACAAAACGCAATACCTGTTTCGCATCAACAAGGGCATTCTCGATGTAACCAACGATCGCGATTTGAATGCATTCACGCCCGAATACATGCGCCGTGTTCCGTTTACGAACATGATTTACATCGGCGACGGATTAACCGACGTGCCGTGCATGAAAATGACCAAGCAAAAGGGCGGCTATTCGATTGTCGTGCACACGCCGCAGGAAACGCAAACGGCAGACGACATGCTGCTTCAGGGACGTGCGGACTTCTCCTGCGTGGCCGATTATCGGGAAAACAGCGAGATTGAACAGGTGGTTGCGATGCTGATGCGCCGCATACTGGCAACGAGCGATTTGTCCGAAGTGCACGCCCGACAGCTGAAAAAGGCGCACGATCGGAGGGG
>CAVHAH010000034.1:0-14294 GCA_963633785.1 bacterium | reverse complement strand
CGCCGGTCAAGACCTGTTCGAACTACATCGTGGTTTTCATTATCTTCGGTGCGTTCTTGGAGCGCACGGGCATTGCCGAGTTCTTCATCAATTTGGCAAACTGCATTTGCGGACGCTATGCCGGCGGTCCTGCGAAGGTTGCGGTTGTTTCCTCTGCATTGTGCGGCATGGTTTCCGGTTCTTCCGTAGGCAATACGGTTACCACGGGCTCTGTTACGATTCCGATGATGAAGAAGACCGGTTACAAGGCGGAGTTTGCGGGCGCCGTTGAAGCGGCGGCTTCCACGGGCGGTCAGATTATGCCCCCGATTATGGGCGCTGCGGCATTCCTGATGGCAGAGTATGTGGGCGTTCCGTATTCCAATATTATCGTTCGTGCGATTCTTCCTGCGGTGCTGTACTTCCTGGGTATATTCATCGCAGTGCATCTTGAAGCGAAGAAGCTCGGCTTGCGCGGTATTCCCAAAGAGATGCTGCCGAGAATGAAGAGCTTGATTAAGGATTCTTATCTGCTGCTTCCGCTGATTATTCTGGTATACCTGGTCAGCTCCAACACGCGCACCATGCAGTTCTCTGCGGCGATTGCAATCGTGATGGCGATTCTGGTCGGCATCACCAACAATGTGGTTCGCTATTGCCGTGAGGTGAAAGCGGGCGGCGAAATGACGAACAAGTCCGGTCATGCAGTAACGGCCGCTCTTGGTATCGGCGGCGGCTTTGGTCCGAAGAGCATCTTTGAATCGTTGGAAGCGGGCGGACGCGGTTGCATCACCGTTGGCGTTGCTTGCGGCGTTGCGGGTGTAATTGCAGGTTGCCTGACGGTTACCGGTTTGGCCTCCAAACTGATTAACACGATTGTCAGCATTTCGGGTTCTTCCTCGATGCTTGCACTGGTGTTGACGATGCTTTGCTGTATCGTTCTGGGCATGGGCGTTCCGACCACTGCGAACTACTGCATCATGGCATCCACTTGCGCACCGATTCTGGTGAAGATGGGCATTCCGCTGATTGCGGCGCACTTCTTCGTGTTCTATTTCGGCATCGTTGCGGATATCACGCCGCCGGTCGCCCTGGCCGCATACGCAGGTTCGGCTATCGCAAAGGGCAATCCGATGAAAACGGGTGTAACCGCCACACGATTGGCGATTGCCGCATTCATCATTCCGTTCGTATTTGCGTATTCTCCCGAGATTCTGTTTGTCGGCGAAGGCATTCTTTGGTATGAGGTTGTGCTGATTGTAATCACCTCGATTGTCGGTATGATCGGCGTTGCGGCGGGCTTGAGCGGATACCTGGTCGGAAACATGAATATCGTTCAGCGCCTGTGCTCCATCTGCGGCGGCATTCTGCTGATTATCCCCGGAATCACAACGGATGTCGTCGGTATCGCTCTGATTGCGGTTACGGTTATCTGGCAGATGTTGGAAAAGAAAAGATAATAACTCCTTGATTTCAACCCGTTTTGCATTTCGCAAAGCGGGTTTTGAATGTGTGGTAGAGTGTATCCGTGAAAATACTCTCCGAGTGCCGCATTATAACCTTAACAATGCTCTGATATAATGAATTAAGATAACGCTGCACAATTCGGCGGTGACGCTGAATGCGTCTTTTGCGGTATTTGGAATTGCAAAATTCACTATTTGTGCGTTGTTACCTTAAATCATCAAAGGAGATTGACGGATGTCGGGGAAGAAGAGAAAGGCGGAACGCAAAAAGAGACAGCGGAAGATTCAACGCAGGCGGCGGATGTTTCTTGCGTTATTTCTGTTGGTGATGATTGGCTTCATCGGAATATGCGTTCTTGATGCCGTGTATCGCAAACCGCAAGAAGTTATTGAACCGACAGCCACTCCGATTCCGACGGAATTGCCCACTCAAGAACCTACCGTTGCTCCCACATTGAATATAACGCCCGAACCGACGATTGAATCCACGCCGCAACCGTTGCCGACGCCCGAACCGACGCCCGAAAAACTGCACATAAAAATCACGGCGGCGGGCGATTGTACACTCGGCGGAAATGTTCCCAACGGCGGCGATGCGAATTTCGCTTCGTATTTTGAAGCCTACGGTGCGGACTACTTCTTTGAGAATGTGCGGGAATTGTTTGAAAACGATGATTTCACAATCGTGAATCTCGAAGGTCCGCTGACTACGAGCAACAGTATGCGTCCGGATCGTGAATTCAATTTTCGGGGGAAACCGGAATACGTGCAGATTTTAACGGGATCAAGCGTGGAAGCGTGCAATGTCGCAAACAATCATGCGAAGGATTTCGGCGAACAGGGGCTTTCGGACACGGCTGAACTGCTTGAAGCAAATGGTATCGGCGCTTGCGGTTACGGCTATAAATACACCGTGGAAATCAAGGGAAAAACCATAACGGCGCTTGGATTTACCGAATGGAGCGATTCCGATTCCGAAATGAAGAAAACGGTTTCTTCGGCGAAGGAAAGCAGCGATTTGGTGATTGTGTCGATTCACTGGGGCGAAGAGCGAGTGTATAAAACGCTGAGCAATCAGCGGCGGCTGGGCCGACTTCTGGTGGATGCGGGCGCCGATTTGGTATTGGGGACGCATTCACATGTCTGCGGCGGCATCGAACTGTATAACGGCAAATACATTGTGTACAGCTTGGGCAATTTCTGCTTCGGCGGAAACAGAAACCCGTCGGATAAAAATTGCATTCTCTTTCAACAGACGTTTGGATTTGATTCCGAAGGCAATGCGGTTGATAACGGCATTTCCGTTATTCCCGCAAGAATATCCGGACAGGACAACACGAACGATTTTCAGCCGTATATTTTAGAAGCCGATGCGGGCGCGGAAATTCTCAAAAAAGTCGGAGAACTCTCCACGGAACTGGATTTCGGCACGATAAAATGGGCAAAAGACAGCTACGAAGCAGAAAACTTTTTGCAATGAACGGTGAAACCCAATCGCCAATTTCCGATTGCAAATTGGGTGAAACCGTGGTATAATAAACCAATCATAATCAGGGGGTTTTTATCTATGGAAGGAACAGAAAAGAAAGCCTCGAATTTTATTGAAGAGTTTATCAACGAAGATCTCGCAAGCGGACGTTTCGACCATGTGCGCACGCGTTTTCCGCCCGAGCCGAACGGCTATCTGCATATCGGCCATGCAAAGGCTTTGTGCATCGATTTCGGCATCGCAAAAAAATACGGCGGCAAGTGCAATCTGCGCTTCGATGATACGAATCCCACCAAGGAAGAAGCCGCATTTGTCGAGGGCATCGAAGCGGATATCAAATGGCTGGGCTATGAATGGGACGAACTGCATTTTGCTTCGGATTTCTTCGGACGTTTGTATGAAATCGCACGGGATATGATTCGCCGCGGCGTGGCCTATGTAGACGATCAGACCGCAGAGGAAATGCACAACAATCGCGGAACGCTCACCAAACCCGGCGTAAACAGCCCGTACCGTGACCGCTCTGTGGAAGAAAACCTCGATTTGTTCGAGCGAATGAAGAACGGTGAATTCGAAGAGGGTTCCCGCGTGTTGCGTGCGAAGATTGACATGTCTGCGCCCAACGTGCTTCTGCGTGATCCCACGATGTATCGCATCAATCGCCATTCTCATCATCGCACGGGCACGAAATGGTGCATTTACCCGATGTATGATTTCCAGCATCCCGTTCAGGATGCGATTGAGGGCATTTCGCATTCGCTTTGCTCTCTTGAATACGAAATCCACCGCCCGTTGTATGATTGGTTTGTTCGCGAAGCCCGTGTAACGGAACAGCCGCCGCGCCAGATTGAATTCGCAAGATTGAATATCGAGCGCACGGTGATGTCTAAGCGCTATCTGCGCCGTTTGGTGGAAGAACATGTGGTCTCCGGTTGGGATGATCCGAGAATGCCTACGCTGGTGGCAATGCGCCGCCGCGGTTATCCCGCAAGCGCTATTCACGATTTCATGAGCCGTGTTGGCGTGGCGAAGAGCGATTCCGAAGTGGAAGGCAATCTGCTTGACCACTGCGTTCGCGAAGCACTGAGCGATTCCGCACCGCGTGCGATGGCGGTTACCGATCCGATTAAAGTGGTAATCACCAACTGGGATGCGGACAAGACCGACGTGCTCGAAATCGAGAATCACCCCGATCATCCGGAATACGGCGTGCGCAAGGTGGCGTTCGGTCGTGAATTGTATATCGAACGAGAAGACTTCATGGAAGAACCCGTGAAGAAGTTCTTCCGCCTTGCACCGGGCAAAGAGGTTCGCCTGAAGGGTGCATATATCATTCAGTGCAACGAGATTGTTAAGGATGAAAACGGCGAAATCGTCGAGCTGCATTGTACGGCCGATCTCGACAGCCGCTCCGGCAGTGAAGGCGCAAACCGCAAGGTAAAGGGCACACTGCACTGGGTGAGCGCAATCGAAGGCGTGCCTGCGGAATTCAGACTGTATGAGCCGATTCTGAGCGAAGAGCCCGAAGAAATCGAAGCGAGCGATGCAACTGAGCTTGATGAAGAGGGCAAGCCCGTTGAGAACACTTCGAGCGATTTCATGGATCGTCTGAATCCGAACAGCCTGACGGTGAAGAAGGGATTCGTTGAGCCGTATATCGCCAACAGCGAAGTCGGTAGCACGTTCCAGTTCCTGCGCATGGGCTATTTCTGCAAAGACAAGGATTCTACCGATACCATGCCCGTGTTTAACCGCACGGTGGCGCTGAAGGACAGCTGGGCGAAGGAAGCAAAGAAGTAATCCCCAAAAAATACAAATCGGATAAAATGAAACGCAAAGTCGGATTCAGACGACTTTGCGTTTATGATAATATAAAGCAGTTTCGATTACCGAGCGGCTTTGTGAATAGCTTTTTTCAGTATCGGCAGCAGTGCCAATATCAGACCGCTTCCGATGAGTGCGGTGATGAGCTGAGGGAATGAAAACATTGCCGTGAATGTGGCAATCTGTTTTTCGTTCAGCGTCAGCACACGGCAGAGCAGTTGAACCACAAGCAGATAAAGAACGAGAAACTTTCCGACGGATGCGGCAATCCACTTTGTAATTCTCTTTGCAATGTCATCGCCCTTGATTGCGCAAAGAATCGCAACCAATGTCAGATTGCCCAGCGCAATGGCCGGAACAACGGCAATCAGCTTAGGTCCGATTCCCAGCAGAAATGCCAGAAACGGAGAAATCAGCGCAATCACCAGACCGCTTGAAAATCCGCACAGCAGTGCCGCCGCCGCCAGAACGGCATTCACGCATGAACCGGTGACATATTGGCTTGCGCCTCTTGTGGCGGCCTGAAGCACAATCAGCAAGGCCAACAGAGCCGCCGTTCGAGTAATCCAACGTGTTTTTTCGGACATAGAAGCATCTCCTCTCATATACGGAAATATTATATCGCTTATCGAAAGAAAGATATAGTTGTGAAAAGTTAAGGATATTCAAATCGAACCGCTACTTAAAAGGAGAATGGCAAAATGAACGGAGCAGGACATTTTTTGACGAATGCGCAGGTAAACGATTGCTTTTGGAGCCGTACTCGTGAAATCGTGCGCAAGGAGGGCATTCCTTATCAGTGGAAGGCGTTGAACGACTTGATTGCGGATGCCGAACCGAGCTATTGCATGCGCAATTTCCGTATTGCCGCAGGAAAGCAGACGGGCGAACACGCAGGCTATGTGTTTCAGGACAGCGATGTCGCAAAGTGGATTGAAGGAGCGGCATACACGCTTCGCTGGCATCCCGATGCCGAATTGGAAGCTACTGTTGACGGTGCAATCGAAGAAGTTGTTGCGGCTCAGCAGGAAGACGGTTATCTGGATACCTATTACATTATCAACGGCTTGGATAAGCGCTGGACGAACCTGAAGGATCATCATGAACTGTATTGCGCAGGACACCTGCTTGAGGCGGCTGTGGCGTATTATCAGGTTACGGGCAAGCGCGTATTGCTGGATGCCATGATTCGTTATATGGATCACATCGATTCCGTTCTCGGCCCGCAAGAGGGCAAACTGAAAGGGTATCCGGGGCATCCCGTGCTTGAAATGGCTTTGATGCGCCTGTATGACATCACGAAAAATCCGAAGCACTTGCAGATGGCAAAATACTTTGTGGATCAGCGTGGTCGGGAACCGCTTTTCTTCAAAGACGAGAACGAACGCAATAAGAATTCGTTCTACTGGAAAGACAGTTATTTCAAGTATCAATATTATCAGGCGGGAAAGCCCGTTCGTGAACAGAAGGACGCCGAGGGGCATTCCGTTCGAGCGATGTATCTGTATTCGGGCATGGCGGATGTCGCGCGTGAAACCGGGGATGCAAGCCTGATTGAAGCGTGTGAACGCCTCTGGAACAGCACTGTGAAGCGCAGAATGTATGTCACGGGAAGCATCGGTTCTTCCGAATACGGCGAAGCATTCACGTTTGATTATGATTTGCCCAATGACACCGTTTACGGAGAAACCTGTGCGGCAATCGGTTTGGTATTCTTCGCACGCAGAATGCTCACGCTGGCTCCGAAGGGCGAATATGCGGATGTTATGGAGCGTGCGCTCTATAATGGCGTTATCAGCGGCATGCAGTTGGATGGAAAGAAATTCTTCTATGTGAATCCGCTGGAGGTGCTTCCCGAGGCCTGCGAAAAGGATTTCTACAAACGCCATGTGAAGGTGGAACGTCAGAAGTGGTTCGGCTGCGCCTGCTGTCCGCCGAATATCATTCGACTGATTTCTTCGCTGGAAGAGTATATCTATTCTTCGGATGAAAAGAACCTTTATGTGCATTTGTATATCGCGGGCGCTGTGGATGCAAACATGAACGGAACAGATGTGCATCTGAACGTCACTACGGATTATCCGTGGAACGGAAGCGTTGCGATTGATGTTCAGCCCGAGGCGGAAACCGCATTTGCGCTGAAGGTTCGTATTCCCGGCTGGTGCAGAAAGTATTCATTGAAGGTAAACAATCAGACCGTTGCGGCATTACCCGAGATGGGCTATGTCTCGATTGAACGCACATGGAGCAAGGGCGATAGGGTGGAATTGGAAATGGATATGCCCGTTGAATTTGTGAAGGCCAATCCCCGCATCTACGAAGATGTCGGAAAAATCGCCGTGGCGCGCGGACCGCTGGTTTACTGTTTGGAGGAGGCCGATAATACCCGCAATCTCCATCAGATTCGTTTGGGCGATGCAAAGCCCGAGGAATTCAAGATTGAATGGAAGGGAGAGAAGCTGGGCGGAATCGTTGAACTGAAAAGCAAAGGCATTCGCGAAACCGATGCGGGTTGGGACGAAACGCCGTACAGCGCATTCAACACCGTTGAAACCGTTCCGACAGAGCTTACATGGATTCCCTATTATGCATGGGCGAATCGTGATCCCGGAGAAATGCGCGTTTGGATTCGAAAATAAAGCGGGATAAAAATTCGATGCGTTTTGCATTATTTTGACTGATTTATTAAGAATGTCGGATTTGACGCGGGAATCTGTGCCCGACGGCTTTTCAGCCCCGAATTCCGAGGTATTTATTTCTTCGATATGGCGATAGGAGGAAGATGAATGCCGTTGGAGAACGTGCGTTCGAATATTCGATTCAATCATATTGAATGTAATTGAAATGTTGCATGATAAATCTTCGGAAGTTTTTCACGTTTTACCTAATTTAACTTGAAATGTGGAGAAAATAGGAGTATGCTATGGGAAAGTGGTAGTCAGGGTATACCGCGATTTCATTGGAGGATTGAGTATTATGAAGGCAATCAATATTAAACTGAGCCTCGCAGAGAATGTGAAGTCCTTTGTCCATATCGCCAACCGTTATCCCTACGACATTGACTTGCGTGTCGGCCGTCATGTTGTGGATGGAAAGTCGATTCTGGGTATATTCAGCCTTGATCTTTCCAAACCGATCACACTTGAGGTGTATTCCGATCATTGCGATGATTTGCTCGAAGAGCTCAAGCCCTACATCATTGGCTAAAATCAAATTGCTTCGGATGTATGAAAACGCCGTTCATTCTCTTGAACGGCGTTTTAGTGTACAAAAAAGGCAGGGTGCTGTTCGCACTCTGCCTTGAATTCACGGAAGGTTATGCCGCATAGTTGAAAGTGTCTTCTGAAAGACCGAACAGCGTTTCCACTATGGAAACCAGCTGCGCCACGGATTCATCCGCCATCAGCGTCTGGAAGCCGTTCATCGCAACGGTCAGAAGGTCGCTTGCGAGCAACACGTCTGTATCCATATCCGCATCGCCTTCAATCACATTCTTTGCGGACAGATTAAACGACCGCTCTGCATTCAGAACCACGGTCATGCGGAAAGAAGCGGAAATGTCGTCTTCTTCATAGAAGAATCTGTAATCCATATCGCCGAGAGTTTCAACGGACAGGCCGGACTCGGCGGACGAGGAAGCGATGTCTTCTATCGCTTCGTTTGTAAGTTCACCCAGGGCAAGATTGACCGTTTCGATGATTTCGGCTGTGGAGATGTCCCAATCGTTTTCCTGCAAAAGGGCATCGACACCGATGAGCCTTATTGTATCGTTTGCGCCGTCCAGCGATGCGAATAATTCGTCATTGCCGAGTTCAGCCTGTCCGACAAGCACGTTCTCACCGCCGATCGATGCGCCCAGTTCCAGCCAAATGCCGTTTTCCATAGAGCCGAAGGCAACGGAAATTGCGGGATTCAAAATCAGCGATTCATTCGAAGCATTCAGCTCGATTTCGCTAAGCACGATGGTGGCGCTGGTGGTGGATCCCTCGGCAAACGCACATACGGAAAGCGTAAGCATCAGGCAGAGTACCAGAGATAGAATCTTCTTCATATGATTTTCCCCCATTTTTATTTTATCGCTATCGAGCGATAATTATCCGAGAAGCATGTGCTGCGTTTGAGAATCGGCAATGCCCGTGGGCGTCAGACCGTGATCCTGCTGGTATTGCATAATTGCCGCAGTGGTTCCTTCGCCGTAAACGCCGTCGGCGGGATCGCCCGCAGTGGCGGTTTTCGAGGCGGAATCCAGATATCCGAGCTCGGCGAGCTTTCTTTGAATCAGAACCACGGCCCACGAATAATCGCCCTCCTGAACCGTTGCATAATCGTAATCATACGGCTGCGGAGTGGGCACGGTGGCATCGGTGGTGAGCTCGCTGATTTCATTGTCGGAATATCCCAGCAATTCATTCATCGTGACCAATTCATAGCCCTCGCTGATGGCGTAGGGGATGAATTCGAGAATCTTGGGCAAGTCTGCGTCCGTGGTGTGGAACAGGAAAATTGCACCGGGCTTCAGGTGTTGTTTGATATGGTCGATATCTGCATTCGAACCCGAATAGCTCCATGAGGCAATGCCCTTGAAACCGAGCTGTTTGAGATAGTTATGGGTGCGCTGATCTTTTGCACCGTCACCGCCCATCAGGCGGAAAAAGTGCTCCTGATAATTTACCCCAAGCGCCTGATTGAGCACATAACTCTGCCCGAAAATCTGCTGCGCCATTTCTTCTTCGCTCATGCGGAAGATTCGGGCGTGATTATAGGTGTGATTTTCGATTTCGAAATTCAAATCGAATACGCAATACTGCAGTATTTCGGCCATGCCGCTTCGGACGATATTTTCGCCGATCGGGAAGAGCGTGAGCTTTGCGCCGTTCGTGGAGGCACAGTTGATAATCGTTTTCAGATTCTCCATCTGATAGCAGTCATCCACGGTAATGGCGATGCGCTTTTCCTCTGTACTGGCGTGTTCGTATACGGGCAGATAATCAAACGGTTCGGGCGTGGATGTCGGCTCGGGAGTCGGCGTTACGAAAACGGTTGCGGCTGCAGCGATTGTGGGCTGAACTTCAGCCGTCGGGGCGATTGTTTGAAGCAATGCGTTTTCGGCTGATTCCGTCGGCAGTGCATTGATGATATGTACGCTCTGATCATTCGAAGCAACGGTTGAACCGGATGAAGATTGCGACAGAATCACGAGAATCAGAATCAGCACCGCTCCGAACAGTGCAAAAGTAACAACGGTAACGGCAGTCGCGCGGTTTTTGCGGCGACGACGACGGCGGGACTTGGAATCGGACATGATGGGATAATCCTCCTTACTTCGTTATCTTAGACCGAAGCAAAGCAATAGTTGTTGCATTATTTCGGAATTTAACACAGCGTGGTCAAAAGGCATTTGCCGAAACGGATTCGCTGAACAGTGCCTGCTGTGTTTCAGTGGTTGCGATGCCGCTGGTAACCAGACCGGCGGAAGCCTGGAAACTGCGCAGGGCGGCACCGGTAGCGTTTCCGAAAATGCCGTCGGGCGTGGCATCCAGATATCCCAATGCGGCAAGCTGGCGTTGAATCAAATAAACCTGCCAGGTGCGGTTGCCGTTTCTGGTTTCGATGTAAATGCCGGAGGTGTCTTCTGCGGTCGGGGCATTCAAAACCAGAGATGCCGCATCGGCGTTTTCACACGCATTTGCTTCGAGACCCAGCAGTGTGCTCACGGTTACGAAGCGGTATTCATTCTCCTGAGCATAGGCGAGGAGATTGCGCAGTTTTACCATGTCTTCTGCGGTGGTATGGAACAGGTAGATGTTGCCCGGTGCAAGCGTGTTACGCAAACGTTCGTTTTGACATTGCGAGGCATCATAGGTCCAATTCACAATTCCCTGATAGCCCAGTTGTTTGAGATAGGCGTGGGTGCGCACATCGTTTTCGCCGTAACCGCCGAACATTCTGAAAAAGCGCATTTCATAATTGGCGGAAAGCGCTCGATCCACCATGTTATCGCCCATGAAAATCTCATTGGCCATATCCGAATCGGACATCTTATACAGAACGCCGTTGTTCCATGTGCGGTTTGCGATTTCATAGCCGAGCGAGGATACGCAATAGCGCAGCATCGAACCCAGATTATTGTCCTGAACCGCCTTGCCGAGAGGGAAGAGGGTCAGCTTTGCGTTATAAGCGGTGGCAATCTGAACGGCGGCCTGAAACTGTTCGGTGTCGCTTAAATCTTCAAGCGTAATGGCAATCACCCGTTCATCCGTTTCAACCGATGTATAAATGGGCAGAAAATCGTATTCAACACGCTCCGCTTCCGGTGCAACGGTCGCAGACGGAATTTCCGTGGCATCGGCATCCGGTGTCGGCGTTGCGGCACGAATCACCAAAGGTGCATCGGATGCGGAAACGTTTGCGGCGGTTTGCGTTACATTCGTTTCATTTGTGCGCATGTCCAAACGGGATTGCACTACAAGCGCAACAATAAGCAATACCGCACTGATACTCAGCACAGCGATAATTTTAGCAAAAAAGCGTTCAGGGCGACCTGCCTTCGATCCCGACATGATAAGCCTCCGAAAAAATGTACTTTATTGATTATAACATAGAATCCTATTCGCACACGGAACAAAAATATGACTTTGACGGCGCGGTTTACAAAGAGAAACGCCTATTCCGTTAAGTCGATATTTTCCCGACCGAAAATGTCGTAGGATTCACTGATTACCCGTCTGGCCGCACTGCCCACGCTCGCCGTTTTTTCGCCTTCCAGCTGCATTCGAAGCGTTACGGGCGTTGAAAAGGCATCCGAGAAGGCTTTTTCCAAATCCGCTTTGCGCCGCTCGAGCGTTTTCATGTGCAGAATCGTCTTCTTGGCGAATTCCACCGTCAGCAGTCCGGAATCAAAAGATGCGAAATGCATTGACGTGAGCATTTGCCGCGTGGACGGGTTTGCTTCGCCATAGGCCGCCACTGCATCGAGATATTCCTGCGGGGTATTCACGGCTGCACGAACGGGCGGTTTCTCCGAATTCTTCGGTTCTTCTGCCGCAGGCGCTTCCTTTTTCTCGACCTTTGTCGATTTTGCCACGGGAACACCGTTTTCCAGGAGCTTTTCCATGCGTGCCATACGTTCGCTCAAATCGGCGTCCGCTTCTTCTTCGGGGTGGCAGGCGCGCACCGTGGCGAGTTCCAGAACGGTTCTCGGACGGCTCGCCCATTTCATATCGCTTTCGGCGTGCATGTACAGATCCATCAACCGAGTTGCTCGCGCGGCTTCGAGCTTTTTGGACTGTTCGATGAATTTCGCTCCGTCTTCGGGAGTGACTTCCAGCATTTGCGTGATATCGCCGATAGCTCCTGCCAGAACCAGCGCACGCAGATGCGCAACGACATCCCGTGCGAATACCTGAGGATCACTGCCTTGATTCATCAGCTTGTCGATATCGCTCAGCGCGCCTGCAATATCAAAAGCAATCAGCTTTTCGGCGAATTCAAACAGGAAAGAATGCCCCGCCGTGCCCAATACATCGCGCGCCAGCTGCAGTGTCACGGCGCCGTCGGTGTAAGAAAGACAACCGTCAAGCAAGCTTAATGCATCGCGCATCGCACCTTCGGCGGCACGGGCAATTTCACGCAGCGCATCTTCATCGGCGGTTCTGCCGATGCCGTTTAGAACCACTTTCATGCGAGCAATCATCGTATCCACGCCGATTCGATGAAAATCAAAGCGCTGACAGCGTGAAAGAATCGTTGCGGGGAGCTTTTGCGGTTCCGTTGTGGCAAGAATGAACACCGCATGCGCAGGCGGTTCTTCCAGCGTTTTCAGAAGCGCATTGAATGCACCCGTCGAGAGCATGTGAACCTCGTCGATGATGTAGACTTTGTATTTCGTTAATGTCGGCGGATATTTGATTTTTTCACGCAAATCGCGAATCTCATCCACGCCGTTATTGCTGGCGGCATCGATTTCAACAACGTCCATGCAGTTTTCCGCTTTCAGCGCCTGACAAATCTCGCATTCGCCGCAGGGATCTCCGTCAATGGGATTCAAGCAGTTGATTGCACGGGAGAGCACCTTCGAAGCGGTGGTTTTGCCTGTACCGCGCGTTCCGCAGAAGAGATAGGCATGCGCAATATGCCCGCTGATTACTTGCCGTTTCAGCGTGCGCGTAACGCCATCCTGACCGCAGATTTCGGAAAACGTGCCCGGTCGCCATGCACGATATAGAACCTGATAACTCAATGAAATCCCCTCCGCTTCTATTATAATCGATTTCGGTAAAAAGCGAAAGGAGGAATACGCATAAGAAGGTGAAAAAGAACGACAAAAATAGCGAACGAAAGCGGGCGTTCGGCAATTTACGTCTTGCTTTTTCGATTACAGTATTGTAAAATGCAAATGAGAAACGGGAGATTGATAAACATGATGCAAGAATTCAACGGCGATAGGCGAAATTATAATGCCGTCGATTTGGCAAAATTCATATGTGCACTGCTTGTTGTAACGATACACGTAAATCCGTTCGGTTCGGCGGATAATGCGATGATCGTTTGGCTTAGCGGCGTAATTCGGAATTGGCTGGCCAGAATCGCCGTTCCGTTTTTCTTTGCCGCTTCGGGCTTTTTCTTATATAGGAAAACATCGCCGGAGGATTTTTCGGCGAAGGAAACAAAGCGCTATGTCTTGAAACTGATACGGCTGTATGCTGTTTGGACGCTGATTTACAGTCCGCTTAAAATGAAAGCGATTATCGAGGATGAACATGGAATCGCTTACGGTATTTTGACCTATTGCAAAGATATCCTATTCGTAGAAAGCTATACGCACCTGTGGTATTTTCCCGCATTGATTTTTTCCGTTGCGGTGATATCGTTTCTGCTGTCGAGAAAAGTCGGACTTAAAAAAATACTTGTCGGCGCACTTGGCCTTTATGCGATAGGGCTGCTCGGGCAAAGCTGGTTCGGAATCATTAAACCGTTGGAATTCAAAGCACCTGAATTGTGGCACATTTTGCGAGCTGCCGAGCAACTGATCAATACCACCCGAAACGGCTTATTCGAAGGCCTTTTGTTTGTCGGGATGGGCGGGTATGCGGCGTTTTACGGATTCGGATTGTCGCAAAGAAAAGCGTTAATCGGCTTTGCGGTTTCTTTCTTTTTAATGTTGATTGAAGCGGTGAGTCTTTCGTATTTTGATTTTCCGAGAGATTATAATATGTATATTTTCCTGGTTCCGTCAACATGGTTTGCGTTCGGGCTGACGGTGAATCATCACATTGCGGGCAATAGTGCCGTTTTCAAAACCCTGAGAATACTGAGCTCTTTGATATTCTATATTCACTTGTGGGTAAGATGGTTTATCAAATATCTTTTCAATAAAACGGGGTTTGCAATCGAGAAAACGGGTCTGCTGTTTGTTCTGACTGTCGCCGTAAGTATCGTTGTTTCGTATGCGATATATAAGCTGTCGGATTGTGAACGCTTCAAATGGCTTAAAA
This sequence comes from bacterium, assembly GCA_963633785.1. Classification (GTDB taxonomy): domain Bacteria; phylum Bacillota; class Clostridia; order Christensenellales; family Aristaeellaceae; genus Faecivicinus. The sequence goes on along the minus strand of CAVHAH010000034.1, from coordinate 42 downwards.
AACTGTATTCATAGCGGCGGGATGCTGCGGATTATAACAAAA
>CAVHAH010000033.1:0-14479 GCA_963633785.1 bacterium | reverse complement strand
GGCAAGACCGGTTCGGCGGAAACCAGCGATGACAAGACCGTGGAAACCAATTCGTGGTACACGGGATTCATTCGGGATTCAAGATACCCGTATACGATAACGGTGGTTATCGAACAGGGCGGCGCAGGCTCAAGGCTGGCGAGCGAACTGGCAAGCGATGCGCTTTCCTATGCCATTCAACTGGGAGATTAAGGAGAAGAAATATGCTGAAGGCAGAACACCTTACCAGGAAATATGCAAACACAACGGCGGTGGACGATATTTCGTTCACCCTGAATCTCGGGCAGACCTGTGCGCTGCTCGGCCCGAACGGAAGCGGGAAAACCACGTTGATGAAAATGATTGCCGGTCTGATTCAGCCGACAAGCGGCGAAATTCTGTTTGAAGATATGCCCATCGGCGTGAAAACCAAGGCGCGCATCGCCTATATGCCCACCGAAAATTATTTCTATAATTATATGACCGTTCGGGATGCGGGCGTCTATTATGCCGATTTCTTTCACGATTTCGATTTGCGAAAATTCAAGGATATGATTGAGCAGATGAATCTGCGTGAAAAGGATAAAATCCGTTCGCTGTCGTCGGGCATGAGCGCAAAATTGCGCCTGGCACTCACGCTTTCCCGGGATGCGGATTTGATGATGTTTGACGAACCGCTCAACGGCGTGGATATTCTCACCCGTGCGCAGGTGGTGAATGCGATTGCGCAGGGGCGCAGCGAAGGGCGCATGATGCTGATTTCCACGCATTTGATCGATGAACTGGAACCGTATATCGACAGCGCAATTTATATGGATTGCGGAAAAATCGTTGCAAGCGGAACGAAGGACGAATTAACGAGCGAATACACGCTCACCGAACGTTATCTTCGGATTTACGGAGGTGAAAGAGAATGCTGAAGCTGTTGAAATATGAATTCAGGAAGGCGTTGGTTTCGTTTTTAACGCTCATCGGCATTACCGCGGCGGCGGAGGTCTATTTCCTGGTTTCCGTGCATTCGCACAATGAAAATCATACCGCCGTTTCCATTCTTCTGCTGCTGATGCTGGCTTTCGCAACGGCGCTTTTCGTGTTTATTCGGGGCGTGGTCAGCTATTCGGACGAATTGCGCAGCAAGTCAAGCTATCTGCTGTTTTTAACGCCCACAACCGCCAATCAGATTATGGCTTCCAAATACCTGTATACATTCGTAAACGGTCTGCTGCTTCTCGTGCTCTACGGCGTGCTGGGCTTTTTCGATATCGGTCTGGCGGCGGTAGAATACGGAGAATTCTCAACGCTGTATGCGCTGGTGCGTGAAATGCTCAGCCAATACGGCGTGTATATCGATTCCATGGTTATCGGTGCTTTGTTTATCGTGCTGTACGGATTCTTCGAATTGCTGTCTATGGTCGGCATTGCGTATTTTTCGATTACCCTGAGCCATACGCTGCTGCGCGATAAAAAATTCCGTTGGCTGGTTTCGGTGGTGTTCTTCCTGATTTTCGCAAGGCTGGTGGTGTATATCTGTTCGCTGTTCCCGTCGATGCTGGATGCGCTGGTCATGGTCGATATGTTGGGCTTTGAAACGGCAACGGAGGAAGCGATGGCGGCGGCAACGCCGCAGGTGCTCGTTTCGTATCTGCTGCCCACGTTCCTGGTGAATGCGGCCGTGGTGATTGCCACGCTTTTCGCAAGCGCGGGAATGCTCAAACGCAAGGTGAGTTTGTGATGCTGAACGCAACGCTTGAATGGAAGATTGCCAACCTGCCCGAATCGCCGGGCTGCTATCTGATGAAGCACGAGGGCAATATCATCTATGTGGGCAAGGCGAAAAACCTGAAAAACCGCGTGTCGCAGTATTTTCATTTCAGCCGCTCGCATACGCCGAAGGTGCGAGCGATGGTGGAGAAAATCGACGATTTCGACATCATGCTGGTTTCGGGCGAGATGGAGGCATTCGCCCTTGAATGCAATCTAATCAAACTGCATAAGCCGCACTACAACATCCTTTTGAAGGATGATAAGGCGTATCCGTATCTGCGTGTGGATTTAAGCGAGGATTTTCCCCGCATCGAAATGGCACGGCGGCAGGAGAAGGACGGCGCAAAGTATTTCGGCCCTTATCGGGGAACGACCGTTGTTCGAGAGGTTCAGGACGTGATTCAGATGCTCTATCCGCTCAGAACCTGCAATTACCGAATGGATAAACCCAGGCGAGGCTGTCTGCAAAGCCAGATCGGGCGGTGCGTTGCGCCGTGCACGGGAAATGTTTCGAAGGAGGAATATCGGGCGCTGCTCGATGCCGCCATTCAGTTCATCTCCGGAAAATACAAGCCTGTGATTGCGATGCTCACGGAGAAAATGAATGAATGCTCCAAGAGCATGAATTACGAGGGCGCGGCGGTGTATCGCGACCGCATTCGCGCGGTGGAGGAGCTCAACGAAAAGCAAACCGCCATCGCAACCACAGATTCAGACCGCGATGTGATTGCGTGTTTGCCGCACGATGCCGACCAGCTTGTGCAGATTCTGTTTATTCGCCACGGACGCATGATAGGCTCCGAATCGTTCACGCTCGAAGGCGCAGGCGATGATTCCGCAGGCGAGGTGCTCACGCAATTCATGCTGCAATACTATTCCCCCGAGAATCAGCCGCCCAAAGAGATTCTGACCTCTGCGGAAATTCCCGAAGCGGAGATTGTCGAAACGCTTCTGGGCGAAGCGAGCGGTTCGCGCGTATACCTTACGCATCCTCAGCGGGGCGACAAATTCCGCCAGATTTGCATCGCAAACAAGAATTTGCGGGATCGGGCAATCAAGCTGGATAAATCGCTGGAAAACGCCTATGCACGAACGATGGGTGCGGCGGAGGAACTGGCGAAGGTGCTGGGCATGAGCCAAACGCCCCGACGCATCGAGGGCTACGATATTTCCAACACGCAGGGCGTTCTGAGCGTTGCGAGCGAAGTGGTGATGATAGACGGCAAGTGCGCCAACAGCGAATACCGCCATTATCGAATCAAAACCGTTCAGGGCGCAAACGATTTCGCCTCCATGCACGAGGTAATCAGCCGAAGGCTTCTGCACGGACAGAATGAACTGGCGGAGCGTGTGCGCGCGGGCCTTGATCCGAAGGGCGGAAAATTCTCGGATTTGCCCGATTTGATTCTGATTGACGGCGGCGCAGGTCAGCTTGCGGCGGCACAGGAGGCCATGCACGAATGCGGCATGAATATTCCGATGTTCGGCCTGGCGAAGCGCATCGAAGAAATCGTGTTGCCCGAATCGGATACGCGCATCGTGCTCGATCGGCATTCAAACGCCCTGCATCTGATTCAACGCCTGCGTGACGAAGCACATCGATTCGGAATCACCCATCACAGGGCGCTGAGAAGCAAAGCGTCGCTGGCTTCACGGCTGGATACGGTTGCGGGCGTGGGCGAGAATCGCAGAAAGGCGATTCTCAAGCATTTCAAAACCGTTGAAGCGCTGAAAAACGCAAGCGTTGATGAAATTGCCCAAGTGCCCGGCCTTCCCGAAACGGTTGCCTATAATGTGTACGCAATGCTGCACGAAGGGGAAGACGAATGATTAAAAATACGCAATTAAGATTGACAAACGCCGCAAACCGTGGGACAATAAACAGTGGAAACCCGACTGCAAAGGGGGCTTATCGATATGAATTATGAAAAACTCGATGCGCGCGTGGCTGCGCTGAAAGATGAAATGATTGCCGATTTGAAGCGCTGGATTTCGGTGCCGTCCGTGCTTGATGCGGCGCAGGAAAACGCGCCGTTTGGCGAACCCACCCGCAGAATGCTGGACATGGCGCTTGCGGATGCGAAAAAATACGGCTTCGAAGTGCGTGATTTTGACGGCTACGCCGGAGATGTTTCGCTCGGACACGGCGAACAGACGCTCGGCATGCTCTGCCATTTGGATGTTGTTCCGGTTGCGGACGACTGGAAGCATGATCCGTGGGGCGGCGAAATCGAAAACGGCAAGCTCTACGGCCGAGGCGCAATCGACGATAAAGGTCCTGCGCTGTGTGCGCTGTATGCAATGCGTGCCGTGCGTGATTGCGGCATTCCGCTCAAAGACGGCGTAAGGCTGATTCTGGGCTGCGATGAAGAAACGGGCATGGAGGATATGCGCTATTATGCCTCCAAAGAAAAAATGCCCGATTACGGATTTTCGCCGGATGCGGATTTCCCGGTAATCAACATCGAAAAAGGCGGTCTGAATCTGCTGCTTTCAAGGTATGAACCCGTTGAGGATTCGGGCGAAGTGCGCCTGATGTCGCTGTATGCGGGCGTTCGCCCGAATGTGGTTCCCGGAACGGCACAGGCGGTTTTGCAGGCGGAGAATGCACAGGCGTTTGAAGCGCGTGTGAAGGAAGCCGCAAAGGCACGGGATTTCGATATCGATTGTGCGGTTGAAGGAACGAAAATCACCCTAACGGCAAACGGCGCCTCCGTGCACGCATCCTTCCCGCAGCTGGGCAAGAATGCCGCGGGAATGCTTTTGATTGTTCTGAGCGATTTGGGCGTGGGCGGCAAGATGAAAAAGGCAATCGGTGCGCTGGCGGAAAAGGTCGGCATCGAATATACGGGCGAAGCGCTGGGCATTGCGCAATCCGATGAACTGTCCGGCGCACTCACCTGCAATCTGGGCATTCTGCGCTATGACGGCCATTATCTTTCCGCGGAACTGGATATTCGCTATCCGCTTTGCGCCAATGAACCGTCCATGCTGGGTGCGGCGGCCATGGCGGTGAGCGAGGGCGGATTGTCGGTGGCACGTTTGCACGGACATACGCCGCTGCACGTTCCCGCAGATCATAAGATTGTGCGTGGATTGCTGGAGGTTTATCACGATGTAACGGGTCTGCCCGCCTATGCGTTTGCCATCGGCGGCGGCACGTATTCACGCATGATGCCCAACACCGTGGCATTCGGCATCAATTTCCCGGGCGATGTGGACGTTTGCCATATGCCGGATGAATTCATCGATATCGAAAAAATGATGCTGAGCGTGAAGATTTTTGCCCATGCGATTGTTCATCTCGCAGGCAGCGAGAATTAAGGAGTGAATGTATGTTGCAGAGCATTTTTTCCATTGCGATTGACGGCCCTGCGGGTGCGGGCAAATCATCGATTGCCAAAACGGTTTCACAGCGCCTGAATGCGATTTATTTGGATACGGGCGCAATGTATCGCACCATGGCTTTGTATATGAATCAAAACAATATTCAATCCAATGATGCGATTGCCGCCGCCGTGAACGATGTGAATATCAAGGTTGAATTCATAAACGGGCAGCAGTACATGATTTTGGACGGAACGGATGTAACGGGTGCGATTCGCTCTGCCGAGATTTCGATGATGGCTTCCCGTGTGGCGAGTGTTCCCGAGGTGCGTGAACGCCTGGTTGCGCTGCAGCGTGAAATCGCCGAGAATCATTCGGTGGTGATGGACGGGCGGGATATCGGCACAAAGGTGCTCCCGAACGCAACGCTGAAAATCTTCCTGACCGCATCGTGCGAGGTGCGTGCCGAACGCCGATTCAAGGAAATGCGGGAGAAAAACCCCGAAATCACCTATGAATCGGTGCTGGAGGATATCATCAAGCGCGATTACAACGATTCGCACCGTGAAGCATCGCCGATGGTACAGGCGGAAGATGCCGTTCGTGTGGATACTTCCGACATGACCCCCGAACAGGTGGTGGCGAGAATTATCGAGCTGCTGAATTCAAAGGGCGGCGACAAGGCATGAACAAACGCTTTTACAATGTCGGACGGCATATTCTGCGCCCGTTTTATAATCTGTTCTGGCCGAGCCGGATTCGGGGAGAGGAGAATATTCCCTCCGAAGGCGGATTCATACTCTGCGCCAATCATGTGCACCTGCGCGATCCGCTCTTTCTGGCCGTGCGCCTGAAAAAACGCCATTTCTATTTTCTGGCGAAGGCGGAATTGTTCGAGAATCCGTTTTTGCGATTGGTAATCGGCGAAAAAGGGCTGGGCGCAATTCCGATTAACCGCGGCCACAGCGATTTGGGAGCGGTTCGGGAAGCGTTGAGAATCATAAAAGAAGGACATGGATTGGGCATTTTCCCGCAGGGAACGAGAAGCCGTGATAATTCACCCACGCCGATGCTCACGGGAACGGCGCTGATTGCCATTCGCGCAGGCGTGCCGATTCTGCCCGTGTATATCGATGCGCCGTATCGGATGTTCCGCCATGTGGATATACGGGTGGGCAAACCCGTGGATTTGAGCGATGTCGGGCGCAGATGCGACAGCGCAACCATGGAAATGGTCACCAAGCGCATCGAAGACGCCGTTTGGTCGCTGAAAAACGAATAATCAATGTTATTTTTTGATAAATTCGATGAATAAAGCAGGAATTTTGGTTTTTTGGTCGAAATATAAACGCAATCGAATTTCCGGTGAATAGGTTTATTCCCGAGAATCTCCAAAGAGGGTGCATTGCGATCAGTGTGAAACTGGCATCACATGCGGGTTTCTGCTTCGGCGTTCGCCGCGCGGTGGAAGCGGCCGAGAAGGCTGCCCCTGCGCTGACACTCGGCCCGATTATTCACAATCCTGCGGTTGTGAGAAGCCTGGAAGCGCTGGGCGTTCACTCGGTGGACGATATCAACGATGTCGCTTCGAAGGCACGGGTGATTATCCGCTCTCATGGCGTGAGCCGTTCGGTTATGGAAACGCTGCAAAATCGCTGCGAAGTGATTGATGCGACCTGCCCGTTCGTTACACGCATTCATGAAATGGCGAAGCAGGCGAGCGCAGACGGCATTCCGCTGATTGTGATCGGCGAAGCGGCGCACCCCGAGGTTTGCGGAATATTGGGGTGGACAGATGCGCCCCGGTATGCGGTGCGAACGGATGAAGACGTTCGAGCGCTGCCCGAAATGGAGCGTGCGCTGATTGTATCGCAGACCACCATGGTAGAATCGGAATTCGACAGACTTTGCGCAATGATTCAAAGCAAAGTGCATCACCCCGATGTGCGCATGACGATTTGCCCCGCAACGCGAGATCGGCAAACGGAATGCATGAATCTGGCCCGCACGGTCGATTACATGATCGTTATCGGCGGTCGTGACAGTTCAAACAGCCGTAAGCTCTATGAGCTGGCGAAACGGCTTTGCGAAAAAACGGTATTCATTGAATCCGCGGCAGAGCTGGAAGGGTTAAGGATTCGCCCGAATGAATCTATAGGGATTACAGCCGGTGCCTCAACGCCGGATTGTATAATTAAGGAGGTTGTTGCAAGAATGAACGACATCGAGAAGAAAGCCCCCATCGAAGAAACCCAGGATCAGTCCGTTATGTCCATGGAAGACGTTGACAAGACGCTCGTCCAGCTGCGCCCCGGCCAGATTGTGACCGGACAGGTGGTTCAGATCACCGATGACGAAGTGTGTGTAAACGTCGGCTACAAGGCGGATGGTCTGGTCAAGAAATCCGACCTTTCCTCTACCGATGTCAAGATCGGCGACGAAATCGAAGTCGAAGTCGTCAAGGTGAATGACGGCGAAGGCAACGTCCTTCTTTCCCAGAAGAACATCATCAACCGCAAGGCTTGGGAAGACATCTGTGCGAAGGAAGAAGCGGGCGAGTTCGTCGAAGGCGTTGGCAAGGAAGCCGTTAAGGGCGGTCTGCTGGCGGACGTTATGGGCATCCGCACCTTCATCCCCGCATCTCAGCTGTCCACTCGCTATGTTGAGAAGATCGATGAGTTCGTGGGTCAGACCATGACTTTGAAGATCATCGAGATCGACAAGGCGAAGAAGCGCATCGTCGCTTCCCGCAAGGCGGTTTTGATTGCCGAAGAAGCAGAGAAGAAAAAGCAGATTTGGGGCACCCTGGAAGTCGGCTCCATCGTTAAGGGCACCGTTCGTCGCTTGGCGGACTTCGGCGCATTCGTTGACATCGGCGGCGTAGACGGCTTGGTTCATGTGACCGACCTGTCCTGGGGCCGTGTAAAGCATCCGTCTGACGTGGTCAGCGTTGGCCAGCAGATTGATGTGAAGATCCTGAATGTGGATCCGGAGCGCGAGCGCATTTCTCTGAGCTACAAGCAGACCCTTCCGCGTCCGTGGACCGTTGCGGGTGAAAAGTATCCCGTAGGTTCCATCGTTGAAGGCAAGGTTGTTCGCATCACCACTTTCGGCGCATTCGTAGAGCTCGAGCCCGGCCTGGATGGTCTGGTACACATCTCCCAGTGCGCACTGACCCGCATTGCGAAGGTCGAAGACGCTGTGAACGTCGGCGACATCGTGCGCGTGAAGGTTCTGGATGTGAATACCGAAGCGAAGCGCATCTCCCTGTCCATTCGCGAAGCGTTTGAAGACGAGGCTATGGATGTGGTTCCCGAAGAGGAGTTCCCGATCGAGGGCTAATAAGCAAAATGTCGGAGCTGTCGCATCATTGCGGCGGCTCTGATTTTTTGGACGAAAAAACCCCGGCGCGTTGTTTGCGTCGGGGGTTTCGTATTGAAAGCGGCGGTTATTTCCACAGAACGGTCGGGTATTTGCCTTCCCGACGCATTTTTTCAATGGCGTTCTGAACGTTTTCGAGATCCGCATGATAGGTCACGCCGTACCAGCGTTCACGGGTGGTGCGCACGTGCACCCGTCCCTTGCCCTCTTGAATCAAAAGGCGGGGAATCAGCGGAAGGAAGTATTCGCATTTCAGAGGATTCTTTGCGATGTTTTCATCCAGCCAGGCGGGGAATCGGGCTTCCATTTCATCGAGCATGGAATGCGAAAACGCCCACATATTCATCGAAACGGGCGTGCCCGCAGGCAGGAAGATATCGCCGCCGTCTTCGAGCACCTTTGCACCGCCTTCGCACGGAACGATTTTCAGCTTTTCTTCGATATCGCCGAGCAGTCCGTTTTCCACGGTGCAGACGCCGCGCGAAACGGAACCGTTTTCCGTGAGCGTGTTTTCAACGTGATAAGCCACCATTGCGTGTTCGTTCTCGGCGTGATTGCCCGTCAGGAATGCGGCGGCTTCGCGAAATGCGCCCGCACCGTAGAAATCATCGGCGTTGATGGCGGCAAATGCGCCGGGAACGAGGTCCTTCGCACACAATACGGCGTGCGCCGTTCCCCACGGCTTCGTGCGCCCTTCGGGAACGGAATATCCCTTCGGAAGCCGATCGATGGTTTGATACGCATATTTCAAATCGACGAATTCGCTGATTCTGTCTCCGATGGCCGAGCGGAAATCCTGCTCCATCTCGGGCTTGATTACGCAGACGACCGAACCGAATCCCGCGCGAACGGCATCGAAAATCGAATAATCGATAATGATGTGCCCGTCCGAATCCACGGGCGTAATTTGTTTGCAGCCCCCGAAGCGACTGCCCATGCCCGCCGCCATAATGACCAATGTCGGTTTATTCATTGTATTTACTCTCCTTTTATGAATCCTGCGCCTGCTTTATCACAGCGGCCACGCTTTCGGAATTCTCGCCGCTGCGCAGGCTTCTGCATGCCAGTATGAACCGCCCGTTGTCGGTGTCGTAATCGCAGGTCACGAGCAGCAAAAGCCTGTCGCCGTAAGAAACGTCCAGCGGAACGGTGAACAGCGATTTCGAACGCATCGACGCAACATAGGCGTTGAATTCACTTTCGTCCATAATGAATTTGCGAACGTCTTCATCCGCCGATACGCGGAATGCGGCGAACGGCGCATAAATTCCGTTTTCGTAAATCGTGTCGAACGTAATCAGCGGGCAGTTTCGAACGGTGCTTGCGCTTCCGAACAAATGTAATTGCCCGAACATCGTTCCCGATTGCATATTGTGCCCGTATATCATCAGGCAGTTGTCCGTGGTTATGCGGTTGGAACCATCCAGAAACAGCGCACCTTCGGGTGCGATTTCTCCGGAAAAATTGTGGTCGAGATAGGTTGAATTGTCGTTTTCACGCCAGACAACGGGCAGTGAAACAATGTCGCCCACGCTTAAATAACCGATTGTATCGGAATTGAGCTCCAATAATTGCGAAAAGCTGTCCTGAATCGGCGGAACCGTCGGCAGAAGTGCGATATACGGAGAAAGCGCCGAGACTTCGGACGGCTGTGCGGAGTCTTCGCCGTTCGCAGAGGCATTCTCGCTTTGGGGCACATCCGCCTGATTCGATTGCGTATCGCTTCGCGTATACAGCGCCTGATATTCTTCGCTTTCGTGTTCAATGCGTGATTTTGAGGTGTACCAATGCGCAATATAGAAGATTCCCGCCAGCAGAACAATCCAGCAGATGAAAGCCACAATGCTCATACGCAGGTGCAGTTTCTTCATATCGTGCCTCCGAAAACCGATTATTATAATTGTATTATACTCGCAATCGCCCAAAATTGCAACATGCGGGGAAATCACAAAAAGGCCTGCCGCTCAATCGCGGCAGACCTTTCGGGATTCACATTTACCCTTCAATCATAATTACCTTGCGTTCGGGCATCTTGCGCGCGTCCTTCTTCGGAACGTTCAGCGTCAAAACGCCGTTTTCGAACTTCGCACGGATATCCTCTTCCGTCAGCGCATCGCCCACATAGAAGCTGCGGCGCATCGAGCCGGTATAACGCTCCTGACGAATCAGCCGTCCGTGACTGTCCTTTTCGCTCTTGTCCAGCCCCTTCGCCGCATCCACGGTCAGGTAGCCGTTTTCCAAATGAAGCTGTATCTGATCCTTCTTGAAGCCCGGCAAATCGATTTCAACATCGTAGCCCTCGTCATGCTCATGCACATCGGTTTTCATTACTCGCGCGGCGTTCTTGCCGTACAATTCACGATCGACATTGTTCATGCGTCCAAACGAAGCGTCCATCCAGTCATCAAAGAAATCATTTCCAAAGATACTCGGCATCAACATAACTCTTACCTCCTTAAAGAATCCACGGTATGTTGTTTGTTTATTCATTCTGTTCCCCTTCGGAACAATTGTATTATAGCACCGGTTGTTAGCACTGTCAAGAGAGGAGTGCTAATTTGATATGTAAACAATTTGTGTCCGCCGAATTACGGATTGACAGGAATCTTTTCGTGCGATATACTCGATGCCTGAAAGGGTGAATTCAATGCGGGACAGTGATTTTCTGGGCAGCGAAAGGATAAACAGAATCCTTCTGCGATTGGCGCCGCCGGTGATGCTTTCGCAGCTGATTCAGGCGCTGTATAATATTGTAGACAGTTTTTATGTGGGGAAATATTCCGCCGATGCGCTCACGGCGCTGACGGTTATCTATCCGCTGCAGCTGATTATCGTGGCGCTGGCGGTGGGCACGGGTGTCGGCGTGAATACCTATATGGCGCGCAAATATGCGTTGAATGAGGAGAACAAGGCGAAGGCGACTGCGGGAACGGGAACGGTGCTGGCGCTGCTGTCGTGGGCGGCGTTTGCTTTGATTTCCATGCTGATACTGCGCCCGTTTGTGCGCTTTACCGCAAATGAATCGGCGGCGATTGCCTATGCCGAAACATACGGAACCATTGTTTGCGTGGGCAGTTTGGGCTCGTTTCTCGAAGGCTGCTGGTCGAAGGTGCATCAATCCCGAGGGAATATGAAGCGGCCGATGATTGCGCAGGTTGTCGGAGCGCTGGTCAATATCGTGCTGGATCCGATTCTGATTTTCGGAGAATTCGGGCTTCCCGAAATGGGCGTTGCGGGTGCGGCCTACGCAACGGTGCTGGGGCAATTCACGGCGGCGGCCATCACCTGCGTCAACGGTTTTTATAAACCGCCGAAGCCGCATGAAATGATTCGCTATGCGAAAAAGATTTACTATTACGGGTATTCGTCCATCCTGATGCAGACGCTCTATACGGTGTACATCGTGATTCTGAATGCCATACTGGCGCAATTCAGCGATGCCGCCGTTACGGTATTGGGGCTGTATTACAAAATGCAGAGCTTTTTCTTTATTCCGCTGTTCGGGCTGCAAACCTGCATTGTGCCGATATTGAGCTATAATCTGGCTCGGGAGCATTATCAACGCCTTCGTGAAACCATGCGGGGTTCTTTTTGGATTTCATCGGTATTCATGCTGCTCGGCATGGGCTGTTTTATACTGATGCCGAAAACGCTCATTCGGCTGTTCTCCGAGAGCGAACAGGTGATTGCCATCGGCACGGTCGCCTTCCCGATTATCGGAACCAGCTTTATCTGTGCGGTGTTTTCGCTGATTATGCCGGTGTTTTTCCAGGCCATCGGGCAGGGAATGCCGAGTTTGATGCTCTCGCTTACACGGCAGATTTTCTGCCTTGTGCCGTCGTTTTGGCTGCTTTCACGCATCGGTTTGAATTACAGCTGGGCGGCGTTCCCGATTTCCGAAACCATTTCGGGCGCAATCGGGCTGATAATGTATCGCAAACAGTTCAAAGAATGGGGCCTTTGAGAATTCACTTATATTCCCGTATCCACTTCTCGGCGAACTCGGCAAAGCGCTGCGGCGCAGGACCGGGTTCGTTTCCCATAATGGCCAAAGCGATGGTTCTGCTCGCAGACGGTTCAATCGGGCGAATCTCGATGTTTTCATCGTTTCCCCGAAGCAGCAGCGACGGCATGATGCTCACGCCCAGCCCCTGGCGCACCATGGCGATAACGGCATAATCGTCCTTGGTTCTGAATCGCACATTGGCTTTCATATTCACGGCATCCAGCGCGCGGCGCGCATCGTGGTTCGACGCCTCCAGAAGCGAGATGAACGACTCCTTCGCCACGTCCTCCACACGGCAGACTTCCTGCGCCGCAAGCGGATGCTTTTTCGGCAATATGGCGACCAGCGGATCTTCATACAGCGGAATCACGCGGCATTTCAAATCCGTCGGTAGCGTGATAAACGCAATGTCCACGCTTCCGTCCGCAATCCAGCGATCCACATCGTGATAATCGCCGTTGAACAGCTGAAAATCAATCTGCGGATATTCCTTTTGAAATTCCATCATCATCGCAGGCAGCCAATGCGTTGCAACGCTGGTGAATGTGCCGATGCGAATCGTTCCCGCGGAAAGCTCGTGCATTCGCTGCACTTCGTCTTTCATCCGCTTTTCCCAGTGCACAATTTCACGGATGTAGGGAATCAGCTTTTCGCCTTCGGGCGTGAGCTTCGCCCCCGTGCGTGTGCGCTTTAATAACGGAAGACCGACCTCCGATTCAATCGCCGCAATGATGTGGCTGACGCCCGATTGCGTAAGCCCCAGCACCTCCGCCGCACGGGTGAGGGATGCCTCTTCTACCGTCTTAACGAATACTTCATATTTTTTGGTATCCATTTTTCACATTCGCCCCTTGATTTTCGTTAGGTGAAGTGGTATTATATCCGCATACCATTCAAAGTTTTAATGTAATACATTATAATCTTTCATGTGTGGTTTGTCAAGAGAAAAAAAGAAAAGGAGACGGGAAAATGAACGGAGCGAATTTGCAGCATTTGGCGGCCATGATTGTATACATGGCGGCGGTAATCGGTATCGGGCTGTATTTCTCCAAGCGTGCAAACAAGGATACGGAGGCCTATTTTCTGGGCGGACGTTCCCTTGGCCCGTGGGTCACGGCATTCAGCGCAGAAGCGTCGGATATGTCGGGCTATCTGCTGATGGGCATTCCCGGTCTGGCATACTGGACGGGTCTTGCGGATGCGGGCTGGACGTGCATCGGTTTGGCGTTGGGCACCTATTTCAATTTCCTGATTGTGTCGAAGCGCCTGCGCCGTTACAGCGTTGCGGTGAATGCGTTCACGATTCCGGACTTCTTCTCGAACCGCTTCCATGAAAAGAAGAAGGTTCTGATGTCGATTGCATCCGTGATTATCATTGTATTCTTTGCGGTGTATGCGGCGCAGTGCCTGAGCTCCTGCGGCAAACTGTTCTCGAACCTGTTCGGACTGTCTTACGGCGGCATGATGATTGTTGCGGCGATTTTCGTTCTGGTGTATACCTTCCTGGGCGGATTCCTTGCGGAGAGCGCATCGGACTTCATGCAGGCGGTTGTGATGATTACGGTATTGGTGCTGATTCTGGTTCTGTCGATTTCCGCAGCCGGCGGCATGAATACGGTGATTGACAACGCAAAGAGCTTCGACGGTTATTTCTCGTTGACCGAAACCTCCACGCCTTCTTCTACGGAAATCAATGTATTCGGCGAAAGCAAGGACTACGGCGTGCTGACCATTATCTCGATGCTCGCATGGGGCTTGGGCTATTTCGGAATGCCGCAGGTTCTGCTTCGGTTCATGGGCATTCGCTCGGAGCGTGAATTGGGACGTTCCCGCCGTGTGGCGATTATTTGGGTTGTGATTTCAATGGCGGCCGCCGTGATGATCGGCGTGGTCGGACGCAGCGTAGCCGGCTTGGATTATCTTTCGAACTCCGATGCGGAGAACATCTTTATTGATGCGGCAACGAAGTATCTGCCGCCTCTGCTGGCAGGTTTCGCCTGTGCAGGCGTTCTGGCGGCGGCG
>CAVHAH010000032.1:0-14509 GCA_963633785.1 bacterium | reverse complement strand
GGTGGTATGACAGTGCAGACCGCCCTTGAGCATTCTGTGTTTCCCGATAAAAGCCTGCTGGCGCATAATGACCTCCTGCGTTTATACGATTTCGTCCGCCGGAACGGTCGGGATGAAATCGGGAATCATATCGGCAATCAAAAAGTGAATGGGAACGCCCTGCGAAGAATACAGCGCCTCGTGTTCGCTGATGTAATTCGGCTGATAGCCCGATGCGTGCAAATCATCGGTCAGATACGAAATCTTGAATCCGAATTGCGTCAGATACCGCTTCGATGCGGTGAACAGCGCCGTATCATCGGTTTTGAAGAAAATCTGTCCGCCGGGCATAAGAAAATCACGGTATTGCATCAGCTGGCGCGGATGGGTGAGCCGCCGCTTGTGATGCTTCGCCTTTTCGTTCCACGGATTGCAGAAATTGATGATGATGCGCTCGATTTTGTCCTCCGGTGAGAATGTATCGAAAATAGAGGTTGCGTCGATTGCGGTAAAGCGCAGATTGTCCACGGAATCGCTTTTGTATTCCGCCATTGCGTTTTTAATCGATACCGCCAGCACATGGCGCACCTCGTCCACGGCAATCAGATTGATATTCGGGCTTTCATGCGCCATTTTCACCGTTGCAACGCCCTTGCCGCATCCGATTTCCAGAAACATCGGCGCATTCGACGGAAACAGTTCACGCCAGTGCCCGCGCTGTTTTGCGGGGGAATCCACATAGAACGGACACGCGTCAATCAGCGGCTCCGTCCATGGTTTGCGCCTCATTCGCATTTTTTGCCGTCCTCCGTTGATGATTCGCTCTCCCGTTCGCGTTTGCAGTGGTTAATGTACAATACCGCAATGCTGCCCAGCAGCGAGACGGTCCACAAAAACATGCCGACGGAAACGGCGTTGAATATCAGGCAAAGCATTCCCGCGGCATAAAGAAGAATCAGCACCATGCAGAGAATGCTCTTGGGTGTAAACAGTTTTTTATTCAAAATAAAGCGCTCCTTCGAAAGAATCTTTTCGGATAATTCGCTCCCGAAGGCGAAAAACCCTGCATGATGCGGAAATAATTTTGAATTACGCACTTGTCGATTCGGGTCAAAAGGCGTATACTGGAATGCGTGAGGTGAGTTTATGTTCCCCGTTAAGGAGTTTGAAAAGCGTTTTCGCTCGATTCTCGATGCGCTCGATGCGTGTTCGGACGGCTCGGAAGCCTTTGAAGAGCTGAACGCCGAATTTGAAGATGCCCTTTGCATTCTGGAGGAAATCGATTTGCAATCGGATGAATGGCAGGAAGAATTCACCGATGCGCTCGACGATTTCGAGGATTTGGCAGCACGATACCGCGAAGACAATCTTGCGGTTGAGGAGGCACAGCGCATCACACAGCTCGTTGCCGTTGCCCGAATGAATTTTACGCAGGAGTAGGAATTGCATGCAGGTTTATTTTGCGCCGCTGGAAGGCGTGACCGATTCCATTTACCGCCGTGCGCATCACGAGATGTTTTCAGGCGTTGACAAATATTTCATACCGTTTATCAGTCCTTCCGAATCGCTGACATTCTCATCTCGGGAACAGCGGGCCATCGACCCGAAGGAGAATGCGGGCATTCCCGTTGTTGCGCAGATACTCACCCGTGATGCCGAACGCTTTGTCAAAATGACGAAACTGCTGTGCGATTGCGGCTACACCGAGGTGAATCTGAATCTCGGATGCCCTTCGGGAACGGTTACCGCAAAGGGAAAAGGGTCGGGCATGCTGCGGGACACGAATGCGCTGAAAGCGTTTCTGGACGTGATATTTGCGCATTCGCCGCTTCCGATTTCCGTGAAAACCCGCATCGGCTATCAGGATATCTCCGAATGGGATGCGCTTCAAACGCTGTTCAATGCCTATCCGATATCCGAAATCATCGTGCATATGCGCACACGATCGGAATTCTATCGGGGGCATTCCCATCGTGAATTGTGTGCCGATGCCATTCAAACGCTGAAAGCGCCGTTTGTCTATAACGGCGATTTGTTCACGCCCGAGGATTGCCGCGCGTTTGAAGCGGAATATCCGAAAATCAAGGCGATCATGGTCGGCAGGGGTCTGATTGCGAATCCCGCACTTGCACGGATGTTTTCAGGCGGCAAAGCGCTCGATGTTTGCGAATTGCGCACGTTTCACGATCGGCTTCTGAATGATTACACGCATCTGTGGCCGCAAAAAGCGGTGCTCGGGCATATGCAGGAGATTACGCAGTATATGCTCACGGCCTTCGAAACGCCGATGAAGGCGAGAAAAGCCGTTCGAAAGGCGAAAACCGTATCGGCGTATCTCGATGCGGTGGAAACCGCCTTTGATACGCTGTCGCTTCGCCCTTCTCCCGGCTTTTATCTGAATGAAATGGAATTTTGAAAAGCGGACCGCATTCGTGGCTGAATGCGGTCCGTTTGAAATGTCAGCTTCTGTAAATCTCGCAGTAAAGGTAATTGCTGTCCGTCCATGTATAAATCGTGATGCTTCCTGAACCGTTATAGCGCCAAACGAAATCCGTTCCGGCGGAATAATCGGTCACGATTGCATCGGCGGACGAGGAAACATAGCTTTGATTGTATCTTGAGCCGTAGGTGGTTTTATCGATAATCGTGAAATCGCCCGAATTCTTGATTGCCAGCCATACCGCACTCGCAACCTGCGCCACGCCGCCGCCGCGCACTCTCGAACCGCGCCCGTTGATTGCCTTTTCATAACCGTATGCTTCCGTGCGCGGACCCACGGCATCATTGAACGAGAAAACGCCGCCGCCGTAAACGATGGTTCCGTTCAGTGTATCGGCGGCCAGGGAAACGTTATGCAAAAGATTCCGTTCGCTGCCCACATAAATGGTTGAAGATCCGAGCAGGGAAGAGTTCTGCGGAGTGGTTGAATCAAACCAGCTTCCGCCCGATGTCTTTTTGCTTATACTGCAGCAAAGGCTGTTTCCCGAGAACCACATCTCGATATACAGCGATTCGGAGGAACGGTTGGTGAAGCAAAAGTCCGTGCCGTTTTTGTAATCGGTCACAACGGCATAATCACCGTCGGAAAGGTAGCCTGCGCTGAATCGGCTTCCGTAGGTATCCAATTCAACAAAGGAAACCGTTCCCGCATCCAGCTGAAGCAACGCAAGATACAGAGTGGTCGCCACCTGTGATACGCCGCCGCCGACCACCTTCGTGCCGCGGTCGTTCATGGCGCTGACATATCCCGCCGACTTCGTTCGAGGGCCTACGATGCTGTTGAAGGAAAAGGTTTCTCCCGCCGAAACGTATGTCTGATTCAGTGCATTCACGGCACGCTGCATATTGCCCAAACGACCGCTGCTCCATCCGGCGGTGCTTGTGCTGGAATATGCGGAGGTGTCCGCAGTTGCGCAAATGGGAATCGCCGTCAGCAGAAGTGTGAGCATCAATATCAAAGCAACGGTTTTTTTCATTGGAAACGCCTCCTTTATATATCTTTAATTTAGACGTTTCATATTCTTGAAAAGTTCACGCCGATTACAAAAAACTCCGTGTGTATGACATAACGCAAAACGTCTTGAATTCACAAACAAAAACGGGTATGATTATTCGCAGAGAATGAAAAAAGGCGGGCGATGCGAATGTTGACCGGCATTGTGCCGAACGGAATCCACGATATGCCCGTTGAGCGGTATATTCGCCGTGCATGGGCGATGCTTCCGCCGCACGCTCTGCGGGATGCGTTCAAGCGGCGGGATGTGAAAATCAACGGCGCTCGAGTGCGTGCGGATGCTCCGGTTGCACAGGGCGATCGGATTCAGATATTTCTGCCCGATGCATTTCTGCCCGAACCGATACAAACCGTATTCAACGACGGGCATTTATTGGCCTGCGTGAAACCTCAGGGTTTGCCCGTGGACGTGGATTCGGACGGAATCGGCGAAGACACGCTCCTTACCCGCATTCGAAAGATTGCGCCCGATGCCATGCTCTGCCACCGTTTGGATGCGCAGACGGGCGGAATCGTTCTTGCGGCGGCGGATTCAAACACATTGCGGCGCGCGGAGGAAACCTTCAAACAGCATGCGCTTCAAAAAACGTACCTCGCCATCGCAAAGGGCGGATTCAAGAAGCGGGAAGAGGTTTTGAACGGGTATCTGGTGAAGAATGCGCGTGAATCGCTGGTTCGCGTGTCTTTGAAGAGCGTTCCGAATGCGAAGGAAATCCAAACCCGTTACTGCGTGATTGCAGATGACGGAATGCTGGCGTATCTCGAACTGGAGCCGATTACGGGGCGTACGCATCAACTGCGTGCACACATGGCGTTCATTCAGCATCCGCTGATCGGCGATGATAAATACGGTTCGAGAAACCTGAATCGAGATATCGGCGGCGGTTTGCGCCTGTGGTGCGCATCCGTTCGCATTGCACCGAATAGCCCGTTGACGGAATACCGTTCGCAAATTTTCACGGCGCCGAAGCCGGATTGGTGGGAAATATGAGCATAAAACTGATTGCCTCGGATATTGACGGAACACTGATTCCGTATCGTGCGGAACCCTCCGAAAGAACACGCAGCGCCGTTCGTGCCTGTCGGGAACGGGGCGTGGTATTCACGGTCGCAACGGGACGCTGGTTCATTCCCGCACAGATGGCCGCGCGCAGTTTGGGTCAGACGGACGGATATATCATCATTGCCAGCGGCGGAGCGGTGGTTTCGTTTGACGGAGAGCCTCTGCGTGAATGGGGCATTCCCGATGAACGCGCGCAGGAGGCGTATGCGCTGCTGCGCAAGTATGACGTGATGATCAATTCCTTCATTCGCAACAATATTTATCGGGTGAATACGCAGGCCTACGGGCGGCGATTGAGCGAGCTCGACAGTTATCTGGGCGGCGCTTATCGGGTGCACACGGATGATTATGCCGCCTTCGAACGGGAGGCGCTGAAACGCCCTTATAAAATGGAAGCGTATTCGCATCATCCCGAGGATCTTCACGAAATCGCAGGAGCGCTTCGGGAAATCGGCTTTTCCGTAACCAGCTCCTATCACACCAACATCGAATTCGCCGAGCCGAACATGGGGAAGGGCACGGCGGTGAAATGGCTGGCGAATCATTTGGGCATTCAGCGCGATGAATGCATGGCGATGGGGGATAACACCAACGATCTTTCATTGCTCAATGCCGTCGGCTGGCCGATTGCAATGGGCAATGCGGTGGACGAATTGAAAGCGGCGGCGCGGCTGATTGCGCCGAACAGCGAATCAAACGGCGCGGCGATTATGATTGAACGCGCATTGGAGGACAAACTATGATGCACATTGTTCTGGTTTACCCGGAAATTCCGCAAAATACGGGAAATATTGCGCGAACCTGCGCAGCCACGGGCGCTCGATTGCATTTGATTGAGCCGCTCGGATTCGAATTGTCCGATAAATATCTGAAGCGTGCGGGCTTGGATTATTGGAAGATGATGCAATACGAGGTGCATCCGAGCTGGGAAGCGTTCTGCGAAAAATATCCGAACGCGCGAATGCACTTCGCAACCACCAAAGCCCCGCAGGATTATTGCGCCGCACAGTATTCGGACGAGGATTTTCTGGTATTCGGCCGTGAAACCAAGGGACTGGACGAACAGTTGCTTGCGGACAACTATGCGCACTGCATTCGGATTCCGATGCGTGCGGATGCGCGAAGCCTGAATCTGTCCAATTCCGTGGCGATTGTATTGTATGAAGCACTGCGTCAGCAGGATTTTCCGGGCCTGAAGGGCGAAGGAAGCCTGACGCAAATCGATCCTCCGGGAGATTGGCGAGATTATGTCTGAGGGAAACAGCATGGAAAATCAGGGAAAAAGGCTGAATAAATTCATGGCGGATTCGGGCTATTGCTCCCGACGTGAAGCGGATCGCCTGATTGATGAGGGGCGTGTGAAGGTCGATGACCGAATCGGCGTGCTCGGCGATAAGATTCTCCCCGGAATGGTCGTTACCGTAGACGGTCAGCCGCTTTCGGGAAACGGCGAAAAGGTCTACATTCTTTTGAATAAGCCGCGCGGAATCGTCTGCACCGCCGATCCGAGAGAACCGATGAATGTGGTGGATTATCTGGATTATCCGATTCGCATATTTCCGGTCGGGCGCCTCGATAAGGATTCGGAAGGACTGCTTCTGCTCACGAGCGACGGAATGATTGTCAATCGCCTTTTGCGTGCGGCGGGCGGACATGAGAAGGAATACGAAGTTGAGGTGGATCGCCCGATTACGGCCGAATTTGTGGAAAAGATGACTTCGGGCGTGGCGATACTCGACACCGTAACGCTCCCTTGCCGTGTGCGCAGAACGGGCGAGCGGTCGTTTAACATCGTGCTGATTCAGGGCTTGAATCGGCAGATTCGCAGAATGTGCGAGGCACTGGGCTACAATGTGAAATCGCTGCGGCGAATTCGGATTATGAATCTGCGCATCGGAAAGCTCCGTGTGGGGCAATGGCGAGAGCTGACGGAATCGGAATTGAATACACTTTTAACCGGCATCGGCGCAACAGAATAATCGGGAGGCATGAATATGGCAAAGGTTACCTTGAGAAAGACCCGCGAAACGCGCGTGCGCGGCGGGCATCCGTGGATTTACGCATCGGAAATCGAGAATGTCGAAGGTGAATTCGAGGCGGGAGATATCGTTGATGTATGCGATTTCCGCGGAAAGTTCATCGGACGCGGATTCTATAATCCGCAATCGCAAATCAGCCTGCGCATTCTCACCAGAAACGACGAACCCTGCGATCGCCGATTTTTTGCCAAGCGCATTCAGGATGCGTGGGACTATCGCCGTTTGCTGTGCGATCCGAATTCCTGCCGCCTGATTTATTCGGAATCGGATTTCCTGCCGGGACTGGTGGTGGACAAGTTCGGAAAAACGCTGGTTTTGCAGTCGCTTTCGCTGGGCATCGAGCGCATTAAGGACATGATTTGCGATTTGCTGATGGAAATCGTGCAGCCCGACGGCATTTGGGAGCGCAGCGATGTGCCCGTTCGCCGTCTGGAGGGAATGCAGCTCACCACGGGCCTTCTGCGGGGCGAAGTGCCCGACCAGGTGGATATGATTGAAAACGGCATTCACTTCACGGTGGATGTGAAAAACGGTCAGAAAACGGGATTCTTCCTGGATCAGAAGGAAAACCGCGCCGCAATCGCACCGCTTTGCAAGGATGCGCGCGTGCTGGATTGCTTCTGCCATAACGGCTCTTTCTCGCTGCACGCCGCAAAATTCGGAGCGCGTGATGTATTGGGCGTGGATATTTCGGAGGATGCGTTGGCGGTTGCACGGGAGAATGCGCAAATCAATCACCTGGACAACGTTCGCTTTGAAGCGCACAACTGCTTCGATCACCTGCGTGAATTGACCGATGCGAACGAGCAGTTTGATTTGGTGATTCTGGATCCCCCCGCATTCACGAAAAACAAGGCGGCGCTGCAAAGTGCACTTCGCGGCTATAAGGAAATCAACCTTCGCGGTTTGAAACTGGTGCGCCCGGGCGGATTCCTGGTGACCTGCTCCTGCTCTCAGCATGTGTTGCCGGAGGTATTTCAGGATATGGTGAATCAGGCGGCGCGCGATGCGAAGAAGCGCATTCGTCTGGTGGAATTCCGCACGCAGGCGAAGGATCATCCGCTGCTTCCGCAATCGGTGGAAACCAAATACCTTAAGTGCATGATTCTGCAGGTGATGGAATGAACCTTGAATTGCATGTGCCGGGACTGCGTGAAATGCCGATTCGTGCGAAATGGCTCGCCGATCCCGAAACGATGGCGTACAACAGCAATCAGGACATCGATGCCGAAGGCTACGACCGAACCACGGGCTGCATTGATTTCCCGATGGGCGATTGGCGCTATTGGCGTGAGGTATGGCTTTATCAAGAACCGGATCGGTTCAGCGCCTATTTGCGCCTGATTGACAGCGGCGATTTCGTGGGCGAATGCTGCTATTACGCCGATGCTCAGCCCGATACGGTTTGTGCCGGCGTATTGATTGCGGCGCAATACAGAAACAAAGGCTATGCTTCGCAGGCACTGAAACTGCTGTGCGAACACGCATTCAAGCGTGAAGAAATTCAATGCGTGTGTGCGGAATTGCCCATTAACAGCGTTGCCCTGAAAGCATATACCGCCGCGGGATTCAAAACGGTTGAAACCCGAAACGGAATTGCACGATTGGAAAAAAGACGGTTTGAATAAAAACGAGGAGCAGTTGCGAACGTTGATTCGCAACTGCTCCGTTCTTATGCTGCCTTATTCGGGAAATCAGCCCTGCACTGCGGCGAGGTGCTCGTTCCACTTTGCAAGCAGGTCTGCCTTCTGCTCGGTGAGGGTGGGCACATCACGGGTGACCCAGGTAATCTCGGAAGAAGACTTCAGCCATGCGTTTTCGGGGGAAGTGTAGTTTGCATTGGTGAAGCGCAGCGTGCCTTCCATGTATTCTGCCATTGCGCTCTGACCGTCTGCGGAGGTTACCCAGTTCACGAAGGCCTTTGCCGCCGCCATGTGGGGTGCGCCCTTGATGATGGCCACGCCGAAGGAGGAAGCGGAAGTGCCGTTGGAGGGATAGCGAACCTCGGTCACGGCCTCAACGCCCAGCTGAGCGGCGCTCTGGTTGAGCTTGATTGCGCCGTCTTCGTAGGTCAGACCGACCACGTATTCACCATCGGATACGGAGTTGAAGCATACGGAAGACTTCTCGACAACAACCGTGTTCTCAAGCAGCGCATCGATGTAGTCCCATGCTTCCTGCGTGTCGATTCCGTAAACGGAGAAGATGTTGCACAGGTTGTTCCATGCGGCGGAAGAGCTGTTCGGATCGGAGATAACGATCTTGCCCTTCAGAGCGGGATCAAGCAAATCTTCGTAGGACTGAATATTCAGGCCCAGTTCCTTTTCCAGCTCGGTGTTCACGCAGAAGCACACGGTGGACAGGTGATCCATGCTGTAAAGACCGTTGGGCGTGGAATAGCCTTCCATCTGCTCGTCTTCGTTCTCGGAGACCCATGCTTCGAAGATTTCGGCGTACTTGTCGCCGTCGGAATCGGCCAGACCGCCCCAGGTTACGTCGCCCTGCGGATTTTCGGCTTCAGCCTGAATTCTTGCGGTGAATTCACCTGCGGAACCGGAAACAACTTCGATTTCGATGTCGGGATACACTTCGTTGAAGCAGGTGATGAGCGCTTCAAGGTCGGCATCGGTCATAGAGGAGTAGAGCACGAGGGTATCGCCCAAATCTTCTTCGGCAGAGGCGAATGCGCACACGGCGAAGACCAGACAGAGAGCCAATACGAGAGACAGGATTTTCTTCATGGTGATTTCTCCTTTTCGGTTTTATTTTCAGATGCAAAGGATGCACCGAATTGTGCGGTGTTTCCTTAAACATCCGAGAATGCATTAAAGTTGAATATTGTTCTCCGATTTGCTGATAACCATGTACAGCAGCAAGCTCAGCGCCGTAATCACGGTCAGTATTGCGGCGAAGGCGGCGGCAGTGCCGTATTCTCCGCGCCCGATGTAGATGTAGGCCTGCATGGTGAGCGTGGTGGTCTTGTTGCTGTAAAGAATAACGGAGCTGGAAAGCTCGGTCACGATGGCAACCCAGCTCAGAATCGCACCCGAGAGAATGCCGTTGGACATCATCGGAACGGTGATTTTCGCAAATGTCTTGAGCTTCGATGCGCCCAGACTGATGGACGCTTCTTCAATGCTGATGGGAATTTGCATCAATGTCGCCGTGGCGGAACGTATCGTATAGGGCATACGTCTGATGGCGAAGGACATAATCATGATTGCCATGGTTCCCGTGAGCGCAATCGGCTTGGCACCGTAGGCAATCAGCAATGCGATACCGATAACCGCACCGGGCATGATGTAGGGCAACATCGACACGGTATCAAGCGTGTGATTCAGCGTGCTGCTGCGGCGAACCACCAGATAAGCCAGCAGAACGGCAATCACGATGATGATGGCCAGCGCCACAAAACCCATTACCAACGTGTTGCGGGAGGCCAGGAACAGCTTTTTCTTGATTGCGTTCTGGTAGTTGACCATCGAATAGCCCACGCCGAAGAGCGAACCCTTGCTGTTGCGGAAGCTCAGATAGATGATGTAAATCTGCGGCAGAATCGCAATCGCACAAAGCAGATAGCAATACAGGTGCATCAGCACGCCCGAAATGCCCTTTGCGGGTTTCTTCTCCACGGGGTGAAGCGTGTTGATGGAAAACTTGAATCGCCCGGTCGCCCACTTTTGCAGGAAGAAGATAATTGCCGTTACGAGAACCGCAATAATGGCCAGCGCCGCCGCAAAATTGTAGTTTGCGCCGTTTTCGCCCAGGTATTCATTGTAGAGCAGAACGGGGAATGTCTTGAAGCCTTCGCCGAGAATGGTCGGCGTGCCGAAATCTGCGAACGCCTGCATGAATACCATCAAAGTGGCCGCAAGAATCGTGGGCATCGTGAGGTGCAAAACGATTTTGAACAGGCGCTTCACGCCCGTGCAGCCCATGTTGGCGGAGGCTTCCATGAGCGTGTTGTCGATGCTCTTGAAAGCGCCGTTCATATAGATGAATACCAGCGGGAAGAATTTCAGCGTTTGCGAAAGGGCGATGCCGCCGAATCCGTAAATGCTGGGCATGGTGATGCCGAATGCGGATTTCATAAACTTGGTAATCACGCCGCTGCGCCCCAGCAGCATGACCCATGAGTATGCCCCCAGAAACGGAGCGGACATACAGCAAAGAATGGAAACCACAAACAGAATCTTGGCGCCCTTGAGCTTATAAAAAGCATAGAAATAGGCGAACGGAATGCCGATTACGAGCGTGAGCACCGTAACGAAAATCGTGATCTTGAATGAATTGAAGATCGTTTCCACATAATAGCTGTTCGAGAAGAACTTGCCGAACTGCTCCATGGAGAAGCGGCCGTCGGGCATGATGACCGCCTGCTTGATAACGCCGAACATCGGGTAAATCAATACGGCGATGAACAGCACAAACATCACCAGCGAGACGATCAGCCAACCGTCAAAACGTTTCTTGGTCATGGTGCGCCCCCTATGCCTTTACGCAGTCGTTGCAAACGCCGGTGAGAATGTTCTCGCTTCCGTCTGCGGTGAAGAGGTTCACCTTGTCGGTGTTGATTCGCAGCTTGATTTGAGAGCCCGGCTGAATGATGGAGTCGATGGAGGATTCCTGAATGATTTCAACTTCCTCGCCGGAGGAAAGGTGCACGAAGTAATGCGTATTCAAGCCGAGAAACACGCAATCGTCCACAACGGCGGAGATGCCTTCTTCGGCGGTGCTGTCCAAAAGGAATTCCTCGGGGCGAACGGAAAGCGTGATTTCCTGATCTTTTTGCTGTTCGGGGCGCACGGTCTTGATTTCCGTGCGATAACCGGAGAGCGTTTCCAGATAGGTTTTGCCGCCTTGCGTGAACAGCTTGCCCTTGAGCACGTTGGAACGGCCGATGAACGTTGCCACAAACAGATTCGCCGGGCGCTGATAGATGCTCTTCGGCGTGCCGACATGCTGAATCACGCCGGCATTCATAACCGCAATGCGGTCGGAAACCGCCATGGCTTCCTCCTGGTCGTGGGTAACATAAACCGTTGTGATGCCGACGGAATGCTGAATATTCTTGATAACCGTGCGCATCTCGACACGCAGCTTGGCATCGAGGTTGGAGAGCGGCTCGTCCATCAGCAATACATCCGGCTCGATGCACAGCGCACGCGCCAGCGCAACGCGCTGCTGCTGACCGCCCGAAAGGCGTTCCGGCATACGGTCGGCGTATTCGTCAATCTGCATCAGCTTCATGAATTTTTCGGCCTGTGATTTGATTTTATCCCTGGGGAATTTCTTGTTTTTCAAACCGAATTCAACATTTTTGCGAACGGTGTAATGCGGGAAAATGGCGTAGTTCTGAAACACCATGCCGATATTGCGCTTTGCGGGATCGAGGTCGTTGATGCGCTTTTCGCCGAAGCTGAAATCGCCGCCTTCGATGCTGTTGAAGCCCGCAATCATGCGCAGAAGCGTGGTTTTTCCGCAGCCGGAAGGACCGAGCAGCGTGAAGAATTCACCTTCCTTGATGTCCAGATTCAAGTCGGGGATAATCACACGTTCGCCGTATTTTTTCAACGCATGTTTTATGATGATTTCTTCGCTCACTTGTTTTTCTCTCTCCTTCGTCATTTAGTTAATACACGCTGATTATAACATAACATTGAGCGAATGCAAAGTTGTTTTTTGTAATAATTTTAATTTTGACTTTTTGTGCAGTTTTTATTTCGGACGGACAAAAACGGAAAGAATTCGCATAGATTCCATAAAGCAAATCAAATGCTTGAAATGTTCACTTTTTCTTCCTTGCATCGTGCCGATAAAAATGGTATTATAATTCAGGACTTTTATGGAATCTAAGGAGGCTTTTCATGGCGAGAAAGCAGGCGAGCGGGCAATGGACAACGGTCATTCGCCCCAAACGCAGTTGGTTCGCGATTGATTTCAAGGCGCTGTGGCAATATCGGGATATGATTTGGCTGATGGTGAAGCGTAATTTTACAATCATGTATCGCCAAACGATTTTGGGCCCGATTTGGATTGTGCTTCAGCCGCTTCTTACAACGGTGATTTTCACGGTTGTTTTCGGCAATATTGCCGGACTGCCGACGGACGGTCTGCCGCAATTTCTGTTTTACATGGCGGGCAGTATCACATGGCACTTCTTTTCAACCAGCCTAACCAGCACGGCGAACACATTCGTTACCAACCGAAACCTGTTCGGAAAGGTTTATTTCCCGAGGTTGTGTATGCCGATTTCGGTGGTCTTGTCGGAGCTGGTCAATTTCTTCGTGCAGTTTGCGATGTTTTTGGTTTTCCTGCTTATTTATGCGCTGAAACCGAATCCGCCCGTGCATCCGAATCTGAAACTGATATTGCTCACGCCCCTGATGCTGATGCAGCTGGGATTGCTGTCGCTCGGGTTCGGCATTATCGTGGCGGCGGTCACCACAAAATATCGCGATTTGGCAATGTTGGTATCCTTCGGCGTTCAGCTTTGGATGTACGCAACGCCCGTGACCTATTCTTCGTCGATGATTGCGGAAAAATTCCCGCAGCTGCTGAATCTGTATATGCTCAACCCGATTACCCCCATAATCGAGTTGTTCCGTGCGGCGTATCTCGGCGTGACGGATTATTCGCTGAAATACAACGTGCTTTCGCTGGGCGTGACCGCAGTGGTGGTTTTTGTGGGATTGCTGCTGTTCACCCATGTTGAAAGAACCTTCATGGATACGGTCTGACGGAAAGGATGGCACAAATGTCTGAACGACTTCTTGAAGTGGACGGTGTTTCAAAGGAATACCGTTTGGGACAAATCGGCGGCGGCACCCTTCACGGCGATCTGACCAGCTGGTTTGCACGCATTCGCGGCAAAGAGGATCCCAACAGCAAATTGGGCGTGGATACCATCAATGTAAAAAGCGGCAAGTTTCTGGCGCTCAACGATGTGAGTTTCAATGTGAATCGGGGCGATGCGCTGTCGGTAATCGGTCTGAACGGCGCGGGAAAATCCACGCTGCTTAAATTGATTTCGCAGATTACGGCGCCCACGGCGGGAGAAATCCGCATTCGCGGACGCATTGCGAGTTTGCTTGAAATCGGAACGGGCTTTCACCATGAATTGACCGGGCGCGATAATATTTACCTCAACGGCGCCAT
The DNA here is from genome assembly GCA_963633785.1 of bacterium. Classification (GTDB taxonomy): domain Bacteria; phylum Bacillota; class Clostridia; order Christensenellales; family Aristaeellaceae; genus Faecivicinus. The sequence goes on along the minus strand of CAVHAH010000032.1, from coordinate 756 downwards.
TCTGGGCATGAATCGCGCGGAAGTGCGCTCCAAAATCAAAGATATCATTGAATTCTCGGAGATTGAACCGTTTATCGATACGCCCGTGAAGCGCTATTCCTCCGGCATGTATGTGAAGCTCGCATTCGCAGTGGCGGCGCATCTCGCTCCCGATATTCTGATTTGCGATGAGGTGCTGGCCGTCGGCGATTTGGCGTTTCAGCAAAAATGTATCAATAAGATGGGCGATGTTGCCCGCAACGGCCGTGCGGTATTGTATGTAAGCCATAATATGCGCACCGTTTCTCAGCTGTGCAACCGCAGTATTTTCCTGGATAAGGGAAAACTCACCTACGACGGATCGGTTGAACACGCCATCGAACTGTATTCGGGCAGCGGACTTCGAAACACCGACCGAGATCTTGATTCCATGGACCGTCCGCTCAAGCGCGGCGAAACCATGCGTATGCAGCGCATGATTATTCACGATTGCCCGAATCTCGAATACCAGCCGGACAGCCATATGGATTTCACAATCACGAGCGTTTCCCATGTGGCGGAACCGCATTTGCGCATTCGCGTCATGCTGTATTCAAGCATGGCGGCGCCCATTGCGATGGCGCAGACCGAGCCGTTCGAGGTGGGGAAGAACGAAACGTTCACCAGAAAGATTCGCATGTCGCTTGACGGCGTTGCGCCGGGCGAATACGGCATGAAGATTTCGCTGATTTCCGCAACGCCGCAGGGACTGAGCTGCTATTACGACACGATTCTCGA
>CAVHAH010000031.1:0-14827 GCA_963633785.1 bacterium | reverse complement strand
GGCATAAAGATTGAGAATCGGCAAATCGTTCTGTTCGAACGTTTCGAGAATCTTGCGCGTGCCGTATGCGGTGGCCTCAATCAGCGCCCGATAGATTTCTTCGGGAAGGGTTGAAAGCGTCATTCCCAGAATCATTCCCGTTAAATCGGCATCCACCAATACGGAACGGTTGCCGTTCCACCAATCCAACGCAATCAAGCCGCTTTGACCCGGGCGAAGCTTCTCCGCTTTTTCCGTAAGCAATGTATGAATGCCGATGCCCCGATCTTTCGCTTCTTTTTCGTAAGATGCGGGGATACAGTTTTCCGTCAGCCACTTGAAATGGTCCCCGCAACAGTTCTGCCCGGCTTCGTATCCGAAAAGGCCGGGAATAATGCCGTCCTCCACCACGCCGCAAATTCCCGGAATGGGTTTGCGCTCACGTCCGACCATGATATGGCACGTGGAAGTGCCCATGCTCATAATCATACTGCCCGGCTCGGTCAGTCCTGCGGGAAGCAGTGCAACGAGCGCATCCGTATTGGCCACGGCCACCGCAGTGCCGATATTCAAACCGGTCATCGCCGCACCGCGTTCATTCAAACGCCCTGCGAGCGTACCGATTGTGTGAAGTTCCTGCGGGAGCTTTTTCTCAATCAATTCGGGCATTCTCGGATCCAGGCATTTCAGGAATTCCTTCGACGGATATCCCTTTCCCTTGCGCCAGAATGACTTGAATCCCGCAATGCTCGACGAACAGGATCGTGAACCCGTCAGCATCAGAATCACCCAGTCCGCCGCTTCGATGAATGCATCGGCGGCTTCGCAGATTTCAGGCGCTTCATCGAGCGTTTCCCAAAGCTTCGGCAACATCCATTCGGGCGAAACCCGTCCGCCGTATTCGTTTAGAAAATCTTCGCCGCGCTCGATGGCGATTTTTTCGATTCTGCGCGCATAACGCTGTGCCGCATGATGCTTCCAGAGCTTTACCCATGCGTTCGGATTGGATTCAAACTCCTTTTTCAGGCAGAGCGGTTCGCCCCGACTGTCAATCGGGAGAAAAGTATCGGTTGTGAAATCAACGCCCAAGCCGATGATTTCGCTCGTCTGAATGCCGCAGAGGCTTACGGCCTCGTGAACCACCTTGTTCAGGCAAAGCAAATAATCCTCGGGGTGCTGAAGCGCCCAGTCCGGTTTGAGCGGCGTTCCGTTCGGAAGCGCTCGGGTCATTACCTGATGCGGATAATCCATGGTGGCCGTTGCAAGCTCTCGTCCGCTGTCGATATCAACGATGAGTGCCCGAACCGAAAGCGTTCCGAAATCAAGGCCTATGGTATACTTCGCCAATGAAAATTCTCCTCTCTTAATGAATGAGAATGGCGGATGCACATGCGAGAATATGACACAGATAATAAGTCGGCAAAACCAGCAGATTCGCGCGGCGGTTTCCCGCAAAGTCCGCTTCCGCAATCATCGTGTCGGAAAACAGAAGCAGTGCAATGGAAAGCGCATAGCACATATCCGCAGTCATCAAGGAAAACGTAAAACCGAGCACGCTGATCATCGTATAGGCAATGGCGGGCAATTTCAATGTTTCGGGCAGTTTGGACATGATATGCAGCTTCAAAAATGCCGCATAAAGCCCGAACAGAAGCAGACCGACCACCATCGCCATGGAATCAAACTTCAGACGTGTTGCCGACGATGCGATAAACAGGGCGTGCCCGACAAAGAATCCGCCGATACCCAATGCGTAAATGCGATCGTCTCCGTTGCGATGCGCCATGAAATAATCGCCTATCGCGGAAACGAACAACGCACATGCAATCAAAACAGCGGCCGGAGAGGTGTAATTCGTAAGGGCAATAATTCCCGCGGAAACGGTTGTCAGCGTGCTGAAGCAATGTTTGCGCATCAGCAAGCGCAAAAGCGCAAACACCAACGGAATCATCAATAAAAACAGCATAAAATCCTCCCGAAGCGTATCCTTAAGGTAACACCGCACAAATGAGGTGGTACGATGAATAGTGAATTGTGCGGTGGTGCCTTAGACTTCAATAATGCGAAACGCCGCCGCTCGTCCGAGGCGATTCATCACGGCCAGTCCGACGCCCTTCGCCTCCACGCCTTCGGCGAAGAGAATATCCGCCTCCATGTGATCCGCATCCCGCAGCAGCGCGAACAGGCGATGCGCCATAGCCGTTTCATCCTGTCCGAGGCTTTCGGTGCGCCTTGAACCGTATCGGGCGATATGCCCCTCCAGCGAGAGAATCAGCGGCCGATGACCGTCGGCAGATGCACGGTCGTATTCCGCACAAATCCTTTGAATCACATGTTCCGAATTTCCGGTAAACACAGTCAGTTGACCGTTCGGCGCATAATGGCGGTGCGCCATGCCGGGTGAACGCGGTTTCTCCCCCTTCGCCAGAGGGCGCATCACGGCGGCGTCCACCTCGCTTGATCCGACAACCTGCGCAATCTGTTCGGCGGTAATTCCGCCCGGACGCAGAATGTGTGGTATTTCACCGGTCATGTCCACAATGGTGGATTCAACTCCCACCTGACATTCGCCGCCGTCGAGAATCAGCGGAATCCGTCCGTTCATATCTTCGAAAACGTGTGCGGCTGTGGTCGGGCTGGGTTTTCCCGAACGGTTTGCGCTCGGTGCGGCAATCGGCGTTCCTGCGGCGGCAATCAGCCTTTGCGCATCGGGATGCACGGGAAAACGGATGCCGACAGTAGAAAGTCCTGCGCAGACATTTTCGGGAATGTATTTCGATTTGGGAAAAATCATCGTGAGCGGACCCGGCCAGAATGCGTTTGCCATCCGAACGGCCGCAGGCGAAAGCGGTCCTTGAATCAGAGGCTCGATTTGCTCCATCGATGCAATGTGCAGAATCAGCGGATTATCTCCGGGGCGTCCCTTTGCCGCAAAAATTCTTGCAACAGCTTCGGAATTCAAGCCATCCGCTCCCAAACCGTAAACCGTTTCGGTCGGGAAGGCAACCAATTCACCTGAGCGAATGCGCTCGGCGGCTTCGTTGATTGCTTCGTCCGTTGCGGATAATATGCGTGTAATCATGAAATTTTGCCACCTTCTCTGTGCAAAATCAATCCTGCTCGTTCATCAAAGCGGTCTGTTCGGCCAGAATGAGCGCATCGATGATTTCATCAAGATTGCCCGAGATGATGTCGTCGATTTTGTACAATGTCAGACCGATGCGGTGATCCGTAACGCGTCCCTGCGGAAAATTATACGTACGAATGCGCTCGGATCGATCGCCCGTGCCCACCTGCAAACGTCTGCGAAGCGAGTATTCGCTGTCCTGCTGTTCACGCTGTAATTCATACAGGCGCGATTTCAGAACACGCATCGCCTGTTCCCTGTTTTGAATCTGACTGCGCTGATCCTGACTGGTCACGACCAACCCCGTCGGCAAATGGGTAATGCGAACGGCCGAATCGGTTCGATTGACGTGCTGACCGCCCGCACCGGATGCACGATAGGTATCGATTTTCAAATCTCCCGGATTGATTTCAACCTCAACATCTTCCGCTTCGGGCAATACCGCCACGGTTGCGGTGGAGGTGTGAATGCGTCCGGAGGATTCCGTTACGGGAACACGCTGCACGCGATGCACGCCGGATTCAAACTTTAATCGGCTGAATACGCCCCGTCCCGAAATCAGCATCGTGCTCTCCTTGATGCCGCCGAGCTCCGTGGAACCGTCTTCGATCAATTCCGTCTTCCAGCCACGGCGATCGGCATAATGCTGATACATGCGTATCAGTTCGGCCCCGAACAGACCGGCTTCGTCACCGCCCGCTCCCGCGCGAACCTCCAGAACCGCATTCTTTTGGTCATCGGGATCTTTGGGAAGAAGAGCAATGCGCGCTTCGTGAATGCAATCTTCGAGCTGTTGATCCAGCTCTTCGATTTCAGAACGTGCAAGCTCCGCCATATCGGGGTCATTCAGCATTTCTTTCGTATCTTCATAATCCCGATTCAGTTTTTTGAAACGAATGGCCAAATCATTCAATTCAATCAAATCGCTGTGTTCACGCATCAGCTTCGTAAACAGCGCCGTGTCCGAAATGACCTCCGGGAGTGTGATTCGAATGGAAAGCTCTTCATAGCGGCTTTCGATGCTTTCCAGCTGAGCCGCAATGCGATCCCGCTCATTAAAGCCGTTTTCCTGCATATTAAACACTCCTCGCCCAGACAACGCGCTCTATGCCGTTGAGATCTTTGATAATTCCCGATTCAGCGCATTCGATATTTTCACGAAGCAGATTCAGCACATCCTCCGCCTGATGAATGCCGACCTCCAGATAAATATATCCGTTCGCCTTCAAATGTTCGCAGACATCCTGCGCAATGCGGCGATAGATATCCAAGCCGTCCGCTCCGCCGTCGAGTGCGAGCATGGGTTCGTATTGAACTTCCTTCTGAAGATCTTCGATTTCATTGCGGGGAATATAAGGCGGATTCGTTACAATCAGATCATACTTCTCATGACCGACGGCTTTGAACAAATCACCGTGGCGAATTTCCACATCCGCATTCAATTCATGCGCATTCTCGCGCGCAACATCCAGCGCATCACGGCTGACATCCGCCAATGTGACCTGTGCGGAAGGAACGAGCGTCTTAATGGAAATGCCGATTGCACCGCTTCCCGCACACAAATCAAGCACCTGCGGGTTCTTTATGCCGTGCAGGGCGATGATTGCCGATTCCGCAAGCGTTTCCGTGTCCTGTCGGGGAATCAGAACGCGCTTGTCAACATGAAAGCGCAGGCCCATGAAATAAGTGCCGCCGAGAATATATTGCAGCGGTTCTCCCGAAGCCCGTCGCGAGAGGAGCGTTTCAAGCTGTTCGTGCTCCTGCGGATTCAGCGAACGATCGAGCTGAAAATGCAGTGCCTGAGGGGTTAAGCGCAATACATCTTCTACAATCCATTTTGAATCCACCTGCGGATCGGGAGAGCCGGATTCGGTCAATACTTCCGCGGCACGTCGAAGCCAGTCGCCTATGGTCATACAGAACCCACCTTTATTCGTCTATGATATCGGATAAATCATTTTCCGCCGCAGCACGAAGTGCGCAGAGGGCAACCTCTGTCATTTGCGGATGCGGATCCAGCGTAAACAAAAGCTGAATGCGTGAAATTCGCCTGCGCAAGCGTGCAAATACCGTATCGGTGCGTGCGCTTTCAATCGGAAGCAGTAATTCATCGGTAATTGCGCTTGAAAGCAGAATGATGCAAATGCGAACCGCAATCGTCATTCCAAACGAGGTTGTTCGCACAAGCGCAAAGCCGATTATGGCAAGCGACAAGGCAATCAGCGCAAAAACGCCGTCACTCGATTCGGTCAATATCGAAGAACGGGAAACCTCCGCATCCGTCAAATTGAAGCCGAAAATCTCGTATGCGTTTTTGACTTTCGCAATCGCCCCGCGATACATCGCCAGTCGATTCACCAGTTTTATCCGTGCGATTGTTGCCACGCTTAAAGAAAGCCCCGCAATGCGAAACGCACAACACACGGCATTCACGGCATAGCGCGGAATATCGGGAATCAGCCCCAACAGCTGCCCGATTAAAAACGGAATCCCCCACAAACAAATCAGAAATATAATCGGTATCAGGAGAACGTCCCCCACCTCCGCAAGATTTTGCGGCGTTGTCTGATACAGTTTGGCGATTCTTTTTGTCCGTGCGGAACCGCGCACGGAAATTTGAGGATTCAGAGGAGCGGAATTCTTCAATCCCGAAAGCAAACGGCCGATGCTCGAAAACAGGCGAACAATTCCGCGCACCAACGGCAATCCGGCAAACAAATCACGAAAAAAATGCGTTTGCGGATAAACGTGCACCGCTATATCGTGATCGGCATTGCGCACGGCGAGAGAAACCGTTTCGTTCAGTTCAAAACGCACGCCTTCCGCAATCGGTGTTCCGATCAGGTGAGTTTTGCCTTTTCTGACCATAACGCGCCCCCCTGATGTCCCAATCAAAATTCGGCAATATAATCGGGTTGATTGTTCTTAAAGAATTACATCTTTGATTTTATGACAAATAAAAAAGATCGGCGCGCAAAGCGTCCGACCCATGATTGCTTTCTTACGCGCATATATGCCACAAAGGCATCGACCGAGATTCCCGACCGATGCCGAATGCGGCTCTACATACCGTAGCGCTTCTTGAAGCGGTCAACACGTCCGCCCGTATCAACGAGCTTCTGCTTGCCGGTGTAGAAAGGATGGCACTTCGAACAGATATCGACGCGCAGTTCCTTCTTCACGGAACCCGTTTCAAACGTCTCGCCGCAAATGCAGCGAACAACTGCCTTACCGTAGTTCGGATGGATCTTTTCCTTCATGGTTTTCACCTCACTTGAACCGGACTGTCGCCTCTCCGACGGAAGCGGCATCTGATTACTCACACGTTGATTATTATAGCATGCTTTTATCCGTATAGCAATAGAAAAATCATATTTTTACATTCTTCGTGCGGTAAACCATTCTCCGAAATCTTTCATCCTCAATGAGTTTTCCAAATGACCCGAATGCCGTTTTCTTCCAACCACTTGGCATTATTCTCCATATAGGGGCACTTCTCCCCTTTGGGCTGAGCGCAGACGCCGATATGAACCACCTGAGTGCCGATGGATTTCAAACGCTCCAGTTTTTCCAGCATGCCGGAATCATCGTCCAGCGGCGTGCTGCAGTGGCTGCACCGAAGGAAGGCCAACAGCTCCGTTTCCTCTCCCTCGTAGCAAGTGAATCCCCCTTTGCGCTCTCTCAGCGCACGCAGACAACCCGCACCGGTGCAAACGTCGTTGGCATTCAGGCAGCACATGATTGCCAGATTCGTCATAGCTTTTCACTCTTTCTTCCTTCGGGATAATACAGAATTCTCAGAATTCCCGTTTCATCCCGATACACCTTTGCTTTTACACCGTAAACACGGCCGATCAATTCAGAGGTCAGCACTTCATCCGGAGCGCCTGCGGCAATCAGTTGTCCCTTCTGCATAACAAACAGGCGTGTGCAATACATGGCCGCAATGTTCAAATCGTGAATTGCCGCTACGACCGTGCGTCCGAGGCTTTGCACGATGTCCATCAGTTCCAACTGATAGGTAATGTCCAAGTGATTGGTAGGCTCATCCAGAATCAGGCAGGGCGTTTCCTGTGCCAGTGCCCGAGCCAGAATGCACCGCTGTTGTTCGCCTCCCGAAAGGGTGGAAAAGCTCCGCTTCGCCATGTCCGCCATGCCCACAGTCTCCAGTGCCTTGGCGACGATGGCATAATCCTCGGCGTTGTCTCTATCCATGGCTCGCTTGTGAGGTGCACGCCCCATGAGCACAACATCCTGTACGGAGAATTCGAAATTGTAGTAATTATGCTGAGCCAACACCGCAATGCTCTGAGCGCTCTTTTTATAGGAAATCTCTCGGATATCCGTGTCGTCCAGTTTCACCACGCCGGCCTGAGGCTTCAAAACGCGATAAATGCACTTGAGCAATGTGCTCTTTCCGCTGCCGTTGGGGCCGATAACGCCCACGAATTCATTGGGTTCCACTTCCAGAGAGACGCCCCGCAAAATAGGTGTGCCTCCCAATACGGCTTCAATATCCTTTGCCTCCAGCTTCACCCCTCACCACCTCCGAATCCGTAGCGGCTGCGGGCCATCAAGTAGATAAAGCAGGGTGCGCCGATCATGGAGGTCAGAATGCCGATGGGCAGTTCCGTTCGATCCAGCAACGTTCTGCAGGCAACATCCGCCCACAGAAGAAAAATCGCCCCAAGCAAGGTGGAAATGGGAATCAACTTTTTGTGATCCGTTCCGAACAGCATTCGCACAACGTGGGGAATCACCAATCCCACAAAGCCGATGATGCCGGCATTGTAAACGGAGAATCCCACCAGCAGAGAAGAAACCATCAAATAGAGGATTCTCCAGCGGTGCAAGTCCGTGCCCAGAGTCACTGCGGATTCATCGCCGACCAGCATCAGATTCAACGTCCGGTGCTGCGTCATGAAGAAAATCACGCAGACCACGGTCACTGCCAGCATAGTCGGATTCGTGTCCCAACTTGCGGCGGCAAGACTGCCCATAGTCCAACGACCCACGGCGGCAATCGCACTGCTGCTGTTGTTGATTACATAGAGAATAAAACTGGATGCCGCCGAGCAAATGGAAGACAGCGCCGTGCCCGCCAGAATCAGCTTGACGGAAGTAGCACGTCCGCCGATGTTTGCCAGAAACAGCACTGCCAAAGATGCGGCCAATGCCCCCAGGAATGCCATGATGCCCACGTAATTGCTTCCCAGAGATACGCCGATGCCCAGCAAAATCGCCAAAGTTGCTCCCAGAGATGCACCGGAGGAAACGCCCAGAATATAGGGGTCTGCCAGCGGATTTTTCACAATGGCCTGCATGACCACGCCGGATACAGACAAAGCCGCACCCACACAGATGGCCAGCACCAGTCGAGGCAAACGAATGAACCAAACGATATCGCTCAGACTTCCGCTTCCGTAGAGCTCGGCATCGCCGATTTTCAGAACCTTATAGAGGATAACGCCGTAAACATCCTTAACGGACAAATCCGCCGCTCCCATCGTTACCGCCCAGCACAGTGAAAGAATCAGGACGGCAATCAAAAGGAAAATCGCCACTACATAGACCGGTTTTCCGTGAAATACACTATTTTTTAAGTCCACGTTCTTCCCTCATAGCAATCTGTGGGTATCGTTCTGCCGATACCCACAGATATTACTTCCGTTTCGTGTTTATTGATACAATTCGGGATACAGGTTGCTCGCCACATCCAAAATACCGTCAATGGTGCGCATGCCGCTGCAGTAGATGCCGGACAGGTTGATGGCATAGACGCGTCCGTTCTTCACAGCATCCAGGCTGGCGAATGCGGGATTCTCGGTAATCAGCTCAACCACGTGTTCGCCGGCATAATCCACATCGCCCACCGTGTAACCATCGTACCAAACCATGAAGATGGCATCGGGATTCGCCAAAACCAAATCTTCTGCGCTGATGTTGCTGTTCTCGCCGTGCTTGCCGACTGCCAGCTCTGCGCCGCCGTGGATAGCGACATTGCCGCCCAGCACGTCTTCACCGTATACGCGATAGGTGCCGCCCTCATCTTCCAGAACCGCCACGCTGAGCTTGGTCTTGTCGGCCAGGTAATCTTCAATCTCCTGAACCTGTGCCTTCATGTCGTTAACGATTGCTTCGGCTTTGTCCTGTACGTCGAAGATTTCGCCCAGGGTCAGGATATCCTGATACTCATCCTCAACGGTCTGCGGATTCTCGGCAGCGCTGCCGCGGCAGGCGCTATTCAGAGCCATGTAAGTGCCCACGTTGCGCTCATGCCAGAAATCCACATCGCCCAGGCGCTTATCGGAGAAGGTGGAATACCATCCCGTGATGAAATCGGGATTCAGTGCGATAATCTCTTCCTTGCTCGGCATTTTGTCGTAATAGTTGATCGTTTCGAAATCGGCTTGCAGATCCTCGCGAACATCGCCGTCCAGGCCGCAAGCACCGACGATTTTATCGGCCAAACCCAAAGCAAGCAGGATTTCGATATTGTCCTGGTTCTGCGCCCATACACGCTCGGGAGCCTTCTCGAAGGTGTACTCCACGAGTTCCTTCTCGTAGTTGTAGGTCTGAATGGTCAGGGGGTAGACGGTGCGCTTTGCGCCATCGGTGTTTTCCGCAGTGGCAACAGAATTCTGTCCGCCGCAGACGGCCACGGCCAGCACCATCATCAGTGCCAGCATCAGGGATGCGATACGTTTGATTGCCTGCATAATAAATACCTCGGTTTCCTTATATTTTCAATCCCGAAGGAATTGAATACGCCGTAAAACGCTTTCGGAGCAAAAGAAAAACTGCCGTCTCGGAAACGGCAGTCGAATGCTCGGCAATACAAACTTTTTCGCAAAAAGCACAAAAAGTCCGCATTCTGCTTCCGGTTCCGGCGGAAACAATGGATCCATGAGGTAATCTGACTTATCCCTTTCGGGCTTCACAGTGACCGACTCGCGGGGCTTTGCACCCCATTCCCCTCTGCGACCCGCAGTCGCAGATGAACCCATGTTTAAATATTCATTTCGGAGTTATTATAGCGCACTCTCTTACAAAATGCAATCGTTTTTCTAAAATTTACAAATGTCGTATAATCCGAATATCGAATGAGGAAAGCACTATATTTGCTTGTCCAAATTGTCCCACATCTTCTTTTCCTGTTCCTCGCGGAACTGATTTACATACAGGCGATAGTAATAGCCGCGTTGTGCGAGCAATTCTTTATGCGTGCCGCTCTCGGTGATTTTGCCGTTGCGAATCACGAGAATCATATCCGCAGAGCGAATGGTGGAAAGGCGATGCGCAATAATAAAGCTCGTGCGCCCTTTCAACGCTGCGGCGATTGCTTTTTGCAGTTTCTGTTCCGTTTCGGTATCTACGGAGCTGGTGGCCTCATCGAGAATGAAAATCGCAGGATTCGCAATCAAGGCACGTGCAAACGAAATCAGCTGTTTCTGACCTGTGGACAGTCGGTTTCCGCCTTCACCCACCTGCGTATCATAGCCGTTTTCCATTTGACAAATAAAGCTGTGGGCATCCACCATCTCTGCCGCACGTTCGATTTCTTCATCCGTGGCATCCAAACGTCCGAAACGTATATTCTCGCGAATGGTTCCCGAAAACAGATGCGGCTGCTGCAGCACATAACCTAAATGCGTTTGAAGCCAGAGAATGCTGCGCTCTTTATAATCCGTTCCGTCAATGAGGATTCTGCCCTCATTCGGTTCATAAAATCGGCAGACCAAATTCACGATTGTGGATTTTCCGCTGCCGGTTTCGCCTACAAGCGCAACCGTTTGCCCTGCCTTCACCTTCAGTGAAAAGTCGTGCAATACCTCCGTTCCGTCTTTATAGTGGAAAGAGACGTGATCGAATTCGATATCGCCGTGAATGCCCGGCCAGTTTTCTTTCTTCGGCTGAAAGCTGTCGCCGAATTTTTCAACGACATCGGGCGTATCGGAGATTTCGGGTTCGGTTTCCAACAAACTCAGCACACGTTCGGCCGCCGCCTGCGAAGCCTGAAGGTCTGCGAAAATTCTCGCAATGTTGCTGATCGGTTCAAAAATACCCGTGGCATAAGAGACAAAGGCGGCAAGCGTTCCGATGGTCAGCGTTCCGAGAACGTAAACCTCATGTCCGCCCCGAGCGAGTACCATCGCCGTTGCGAGTGCGCCCAAGGATACGACAATCGGCATGAACAGTGCGCTCATCACGGCCGCATGAATCGATGAACGCCGCATGGTGCCCGAAAGCAGTTTGAATTCCTCGGTATTCGCCTTTTCACGGCGAAGCGTCTTGCTGGTTTTTGCTCCTGTAATGCCTTCGTTGAATGCGCCCGTAATTTGCGAATTGGTCTTGCGGACAATGCGATAGCTTGCGAGAATCCGCTTCTGAAACCAAACGGCAATCACGGCAATCACGGGCATCACCGACAAAACGAGCAGCGCCAGCCGAACATTCAGAACCAGCATCGAAGCGGCGGTAATCACGATATACGATGCGCTCCAGAACAAATCGACCAGCGACCACGCAACCGTTTCCCCCAAACGGGCCGTATCGCTCGTCATGCGTGAAATGATATAGCCCACGGGCATCGTGTCGTAATAAGAAAACGAAAGCTCTTCGAGGCGCTGAAAGCTCAACGCACGGATATGACGGTTTACGCCCGCCTCCGCCTTCCCCGCCAATCGGCAGAATGCGAAAATACACGCCGACTGCACCAGTATGATGCCCGCATATCGTATTGCGAACCAGGCAATGCTTTTTGATGTCAAGGTGGTATAATTATCCAGCACCTCTCGCGTCATCAGCGGAAACACCACATCGCATACGGCGGAAATGCACATGGCAATCATTACGCCGATAAGATGCTTATGGTAGGGCTTCATATAGGCAATCAGACGCTTCCAAAGGCTTGCGTCAAATCTCTTGGTATAATCCTGTTCCTGTTGCTGCTGCATAAAAGCCTCCGAATTATGCGGTTTCCCGATCGAGTTCCTCTTCCAGCGCCGCCTGAATGTGCCAGACGCGGCGGTAAAGGCCTTCCTGTTCAATCAAATCGGCATGCGTGCCCTGCTGGGCGATGCGCCCGTTTTCGAGCACGAGAATCAAATCGGCATCCGCAAGCGTGGTCACACGATGGGAAATAATGAATGTCGTCGGCGTGTGTCCGCTTTGTCGTGATTGACTCAGCGCTTCACGGATGGCCCGATCCGTTTCGGTATCCACCGCAGAAAGAGAATCGTCCAGAATCAGAATATCGTTTTCACGAAGCAGGGTTCGGGCAATGGCGATTCGCTGTTTCTGACCGCCCGACAGCGTAACGCCGCGTTCGCCGACCATAGTATCGTATCCTTTTTCGAATTCATGAATGAACGAATATGAAGCCGTGGTTTTCGCAACGGCATCGATTTCCTCCCGTGCCGCATCCGATTCGGTGATGGCGATATTATCGCGAATCGAGCGTGAATACAAAAACGGCTCCTGAAGCACATAACCGATGCGAGAACGCAGACAGGTTTTGGAAATTGTGCGAATGTCCCGATCGCCGATGGTAATCTTTCCGCCCGTGGCATCATACAAACGCTGAAGCAGATTCATCAACGTGGTTTTGCCGCTTCCTGTGGCGCCCAATATCGCAACCGTCTGACCGGGCTGTACCTTGAACGATACATCATTCAAAACCGCATGATTGTCATCGTAGTGAAACGATACATGATCGAATTCGATTGTCCGATACAATTCCGCGTCCGAAGCTCCGGGCGTATCCTGTTCGGGATCGGTATCCAGGATTTCATACAGGCGTTTGAGCGAAACAACGGATTTGCCGAAATCCGAAAGAATGCGTCCCAACTGACGAATCGGCCAAATCAGCATGGAGATATAGGAAACAAAAACCGTGACTTCGCCGATTGTGAGTTCGCCCTTCGAAGCAAACCATGCGCCGAAAATCAGCGTCAGACCCGTTTGTATCATGCCCAGCATATCCGCACCCGACCAATAGATTGCAAGAACATCGCTCAGGCGCACCGTTTTGTCGTGCAAATCATTCGAACAGGCGGCAAAGCGGTCGGCTTCGTATTTCTGCCGTCCGAAAGCGCGAACCACTCGAACGCCGGTCAGGCTTTCCTGAAGCATCGCCGAGAGCTTTCCGTCCGCTTCGTCCGACGCCGTGAACAGTTTTTGCACCCACTTGAAAAACCAGAGTGCCAGCAAAAACAGCGGAGGAATCAGAATCAGCGAAATCAATGTAAGCAATCCGTGGATACGGCTCATCAGCACCAGTGCCAGAATAATCATGATAACGGCTCGGAAGATTTCAATGAGCTGATTGGCGAGAAATCGGCGAATCGTTTCCACGTCCAGCGTACAGCGCTGAATCAAATCGCCCGTTTCCGCCTTCACGTGATAATCATAGCTCATCCATTGCAGGTGCTCGTACAAGCGATTGCGCATTTTTTCCGCAACACCTTCGCTGGCTTCCGCCGACCATTTACCGCGCAAAAACGAGAATAGGCCGCTGAAAAGCTGAATGCCCAGCAACATTGCGCCCACAATCCATGCATGCCGTGCAATATAAACCACGCCGCCGCGTGCGGCGAACCATCCCGCAAGCGCTCCGGGCATATTCACCGCCGCATTGACATTTCCCGAAACGGAGTCTGTAATGGCGTCAACCGTGCCGCCGACGAGCAGAGGCGTGATAAACGAAACCAGAACGGTAATTACCACGCAGAAAATACCGCCGAGATATTTCGCCCCGCATCCCTTCAAAAAAACGCCGAATCGGCGCACAAGGCGAAGCGTTTCGCCGCGCCGTTGAGGCTGAGCTTCTTTCATATACCCTCCTTAGACGCAAAAAGCCGCAGAAAGCGTCTGCATTCCGCGGCCGAATCACTTTTGACCATAGCTTAGAATCATGAGCGCAAGCCCCGAAGATTCGCCTTCCGCTCATATATTTTCAACTAAAACGCTAAGGTCAGTATACACTTTGCTCAGAGAAATGTCAATGAATTAAATCGCATTCAAGGCAACACCGATTAAATGAGGCGTTCCCTTAAAAAACAGCCGGAATCGCCGCCAATGCAGCCACCGCCGCAAAGAGCGGAATTCCACGCACAAAGGACAGAACATGCTGTTTTGGATCCTGATAGCAATGCTTTTCGGGAAGATAAGAGAAGCGAATGCGTTTCGTGTTGCGCCACCAGAGCAAATCGATTACCACAAGATCAAAAACGCCAAGCCCTTCGCCGAATACCAGGAAATAAACAAAGGCTGTTTTATAGTCCGCAAGGGCAAGAGGCTTTTTCAGAATCAGGCAAAGCACCGCAAACACCACAGCAAATAATACGAGATTGCCGAACAGAATTTCGAAAACGCTCGCCTTCTTGGGCGCATTGCTTTCGCGCTTACGCACGATTTCCTGAACTTCATCGGGATATGAACGCAAACCCATGAGATTCTTTTTGTCCGTTCCCGTTCCGAGAAAGCAAAATCCCCAATAGAGCAGATAGAAAACCAACATAACCACAATACGCATATCGAATTCCCCTTTCAAAACGATAGAATCATTATAGCGAAAAAATAAAAAACTATTATTATGAGTTTGATACATCTAACTTAAAACATCGCCTCGGAAGTCATAACCACCCGTTGAACGGGTGGTTTGGCCAGGCCCTATAAGGGCATATTGCCTGTGGTCGCCCTCTAAAGAGGGCATCGAAA
>CAVHAH010000030.1:2931-14852 GCA_963633785.1 bacterium | reverse complement strand
GTATTTCATGGCGGCGGCCAACGTGTATTCTGCACCTTTGGATACGCCTTCGATGCCGATTTTCTCATAACCCCGATTTTTCAGCCATTCAATAACCGTTCCGATGCGTTCGAGCGGTATTCTGTTTAAGTCTTTCCCCGTATGCTTCGTTTTGAACAATCCGAATGCCAATGCGGGAATGCCCTCGGCGGCCAGAAATGCCGAAAGTTTTCCGGCGTGTTCGAGCTTTCCTTCGCTTCCGGACATAACAATCATAATCTTGTCCTTGCGCCCGTTTGCGGGATAGAGGATTCCGTCCCAATTATTTCCGTTTACTTTGATTTTTTCCATTTCAAACATCCTTTCGCATGGACCTTTCAATCTCTATGAAAGGTGAAGGCTGAATCGAACGGAAAGTCGTTCGAAAAGCGCATTCATTGCATTTTCGGAAATTTGAATGATGTCAAGCGAAGCAACGAATTCGCAAATCGAGGAGATTTCTCTTTCGGGCACCCGATAGGCCCGCAGACAGATTTTCAGAAATCCGTTTATCTTATGCCGCAATGTGAAATAATCATCGCAGGGTCGGGCGATGTAATTGCGCATAACGCCCGACGTTCCGATTTCCGTTTCATAAAAATCGGAAAGATCGCATTCGGGCTGATAGCAACCGAGCAATTCATGCAGCATGTAAGCGGTTTTCCGATAAATGCAATCGGCGGATTGCGGGTAGGAATAGGCTTCGATGTAAATCTCGCGAATGTTCTCGTTCAGTTCCGTCAGGGCGAGCTGAATGGCCGCTTCGATTGCGAACAGCAAAGCGGAAGAAGCGTTTTCCGGCGCCGCCTTTCGTGCGGTTTCATAGTGATCGTCAAACATGGAATCCACAAGATCCGGCAAAACGCCGTCCTTACTGCGAAATATGTTCTGGAATGTGCTGACCGATACATCGGCCTCGTGAATGATGTCAATCATTCGCGTTTGCCGATACCCTTTTTCGATAAACAGTTTTACGCACGCCGAAAGGATTCTTCTCTTGGCATCCGAGCTGTCATAGCGCCGTGTAATGGGAATCGCCTCCTTTATATTTCGTTGATTCCATTTTGCCACAGATTCATCCGATTGGCAAGAGGCAATGCCGTTGTAAATCAATATTCCGAATCTTCTTCGAACAAATCCTCCACGGCGCTTTGAACGATATCCCATGAAAAACCGCGCCGTGCGAGCGCCTGAGAGAGCTTTGCCCGCCCTTCACGAGAGGGAAGGGAAACGTATTTGCGCATCAGCTTTTCGCCCGCTTTTTTTGCGGCGGCGATTTGCTGGGCTTCCGTCATGCAATCCAACGCGGACTCGGTATCCTCTTCGGAAATTCCCTTTGAACGGAGTTTCCGTTTAACGGCATAGATTCCGATTGGCTTGTTTGCGGCATTTTCCGCATAACGCTGCGCCAATGCACTGTCATCCAGAAGATGAATTTCCTCCAAACGATTCAACACCGTGTCCACACATTGAGGAACGAAGCCCTTCATAATAAGCGCACGCTCCAATTCCTTGCGGGTTTTTGCGCAGAAATCCAGGGCATTCAGAGCGGCTTCGTAGGCGGCGGAAAACTGAGCGGCCGCCAGTCGGTCGGTATAAGTCTCCCAATCGATTTCATCTCCGATTTCAACGGCGTGTTTTTTGAAATCCGAGGCGCGAATCCGCAGGGATTGATTGTCGTCCGTAGAGAGAAGAACAACGCCGCGAAGCGTTCGGATGTTTGAAATTGCGCTCATAAAAGATTCTCCGATTCCTTTTTCATAAATTATACACAGATTTTCTTGACGAAACCACCTTCGCTATGTTATCATAAGCATATATTTTGCTCAGGAGGGATCGTCCATGTCCGGACATAACAAATGGTCAACCATTAAGAATAAAAAGGCAAAGACCGACGCTGCGAAAGGCAAGATCTTTACCAAGATCGGTCGCGAAATTGTGATCGCGGTCAAGGCTGGCGGCAGCGCAGATCCTGCGCAGAACAGCAAACTGAAAGATGTTATCGCCAAGGCAAAGGCCGCCAATATGCCTAACGACAATATTCAGCGCTCCATTAAAAAGGCTGCCGGTGAAGGCGAGTCCGCCAACTATAAGGAAGTTACTTATGAAGGATATGCGCCGTGCGGCGTTGCCGTGATTGTCGAGATTGTTACCGATAACCTGAATCGTACCGCAAGCGAAGTTCGCCACATTTTCGATAAGTGCGGCGGAACGTTGGGTGCGACCGGCTGTGTCAGCTGGAAGTTTGAGCGCAAGGGCGTTATCGTTGTGGATAATTCCAAGGGTCTCGATGAAGACGAATTGATGATGCTCGCTTTGGATTGCGGTGCTGCGGATGTTGAAATGGAAGGGGACAGCGCAGTGATCTATACGGATCCCGCGGATTTCTCGGCCGTGCGCGATCAGCTGGAAGCGGCAGGCTGTGCATTCCTGTCTGCGGAACGTGCAATGATTCCGACCACCACAACCGCCTTGCCGGACGCGGAATCGGTTGAAAAGGTTACCCGTTTGCTCGACTGGCTCGAGGAATACGAAGACACCGAAAACGTGTATCACGATGCCGAGCTTCCCGAGGAAGACGACGAAGAAGAATAACCGACAGCAAACAACAGGCAGTGAAGCGAAATTCACTGCCTGTTGTTTGTATATCCAATCAATTCAGAAGACCCGCAACATTTTCGGCACGATAACCGAGCTCTTTGATAAGTGCCTCCCGATTGGGCAGGGAAGACATCAACACTTTCGTATCGCCCACAATCGTCACGTCCGTCATTGCGGCGGGAATCACCACGCTGTCGAAGGCTTCCAAATCAAGTGAATCCTCCGACCATTCAAGCGTGCAGGGGCTTGTTGCGGTCAGGAAGAGCATGCGCCCGTCCGAAATCGGCATTTTGCCCGATACATTCAAACGGCAAAGCTCGAAATTCGCATCCGAAATATAATAGGTACGGCTTCCGCCTTTGCAAAGAACGGTTGTTCCTTCGATGTTGGAAAGGTGCAGAGAACCGTCGGAAACATCGAGCGCCTTTTCGGTGTGCAATTCACGGGGCTGTCCGTCCTTGCCGATGCGATTCCAATCCCAGAAGCGATAGGTAACATCGCTCGATTGCTGAATTTCGTAAACCTGAATCCCCGCACCCAGTGCGTGTACCATGCCGCCGGGAATATAATACACGTTTCCGGGGCGCACGGTTTCCCAATGCAGGGCGCTTTCGAGATTGCCGCTTTCGATGACATCACGCAGATTGCGGCCGTTCAAATCCAAACCGTATACGATTTTCGCACCGGGTTCGGCATTCAGAATAATCCATGCTTCGGTTTTGCCGAGTTTGTTTTCGTGAAGCAATGCGTAATCGTCGGTCGGGTGAACCTGCACGGAAAGGGATTCACGGGCATCAATCAGCTTCAGAAGCAGGGGAAACGCTTTTTCATCGGTTCCGGTCAGCCCTTCGCCCCAGAGTTCCGCCATGCGTGTGAGCGTTTTTCCCGCATGAATGCCGTTGCGAACCACACTTTCACGCTCGGGAAGTGTTGATACCTCAAGAGATTCGCCCGTCTGATCATCGGGCGTTTCTTTCATAAACAGGTCACGAAGTAAACTGCCTCCCCAGGGCGTCTGAGCGCCATGACGGAAATGAGGCGACATCAAAAGCGGATATTCATTCATGAACATAACTCCTCTTGCAAAAAGTGCGGTGATACCGTATACTAAAGAATGTACCATTTTAAGGCACGCATGTCAAGAGGAGGAGAGCAAATGCCGGAAATTCAAACCGTAAATGTCCGAACGCTTGCCGAATTCTCCTTGCAAAAAGGCGACCTTCTGCCTATGGCGATGCAGGTGGATCGAATGATTGAAGGAACGCACGGCCATAAACGCATCCAGCAATCGCTCGGTCCGGAATGGAATGTCGAAGAAGGCGTTTCGCGCGATGAAACGGTAAACGGAATCACATTGCGCGTACAGGGTCGGGCGGATGCTGCGAAGCGTGAAGGCGGCATCCTGCACGTTCTGGAAATCAAAACGACCACGATATCGCCGAATCTGATTCATATCGACGACTATCCTGCGCACTTCGCACAAGCGGAGATATATGCGTATCTGATTTGCGCAAATGAGGCGATTCCCGAAGCCGAGGTCACGGTCTTCTACGACAGGATGAACGGCGAAACGCGAACCTTCCGAAAGAACAGAACGCTTGCGGAGCTTCGTGAACGCTTTTTGACCTGTGCGGCGCCGTATACGGAATGGCTCTGCCTGATTAACGGTTGGAAGGAAAAATCCGCACCGACGCTCAATGAAATGCGCTTCCCGTTCAAACAGCCGCGCGAAGGTCAGCGAGATATGGCGAAAGCGGTTTTTCTTGCGATGAAGCACTCCTCCAATGCGCTCATCGAAGCGCCCACCGGCATCGGAAAAACCATGGCGTCAATGTACGGCGCATTGAAGGCGCTCGGGAAAGGCTTTATCACGAATGTGTTCTATCTGACCGCGCGAACAACGGGACGCCATGCCGCCCAGCAGGCGTTGAATCTGTTGCGCAATCAAGGCGTGATGATTCGAAGCGTCGTGATTACAGCCAAGGAAAAATGCTGCTTTATGGAAAAAACGGAATGCTTCGGCTGTCCGTTCGCCGCAGGATATTACGAACGCCGTCAGAATGCGATTCGGGAAGGAATGAATATTCAACAGCTCGATTCGGAAACCATCGCTCAAATTGCGAAAAAATACGAAATCTGTCCGCATGAATTCTCGCTGGATTTGGCGGAACAGGCGGATGTGATTATCTGCGATTACAACTATGCGTTTGATCCGCGCGTGCATTTGCGCCGCTTTTTCGATCACAAATCAAAAGCGGGATTGCTGGTGGACGAGGTGCACAACTTGCCGGATCGTGCACGGGAGATGCTCAGCGCTTCGCTTTCGGGCACTCAGATTGAAGAAACGTGCAATCTGGTTGCGCAATACGAGGGAAAGGAAAGCCCGCTGTATAAACTGCTGAATGATTTGCTGAAGCTGTTTACACGGGAAGAAGCAGAACCCGAGATTACTTCGGAACTGCGGGAGGATATCATCGAGGCGCTTTCGCAGATTTCGGATATACTGGATCAGATGGAATTGATTGAGCCGCAAACCCGCATGCTGGCAATCGACCTTGCGTGGTTTGTGCGCGTTGCGAAAAAGTTCGATGAAAACTGCGAACGCTTTGTGATTCTGCCGGAGGAGAAACGCATTCTCATGCGCATCTGGCGATTTGATCCGTCTGAATATCTCAAACGGATATTCGCCCGTGTGGGCGGTGCGGCGATGTTCTCCGCAACGCTTGCGCCTATGGAACATTATGCCCGACAACTGGGGCTGAATTCCGAAGACGAAATCATGCAGCTGCCTTCGCCGTTTCCGCAGGAAAATCTTCTGGTGGCGCAACTGCCGATTTCCGTTCGATTCGCCGATCGCCAACGCACATTGGGAACGGTTGCCCAGGTCATTCACGGCATGTCGCAAATTCATGACGGGAATTATCTGGCGTGCTTTCCGTCGTTTCAATATCTGAATCAGGTGTTTGAATACTATCGTCTGCTGTATCCGAACGATTTTGTGATTCGCCAATCATCCGGAATGGGCGAGGAGGCACGAAACGCATTCATAGAATGCTTTGAGCCGAATCCGCAGGCGAGCATGGTTGCATTCGTGGTAATGGGCGGCGTATTCGCCGAGGGCATTGACCTTCCGGACGACCGCTTGTCGGGTGCGGCGATTATCTCCACGGGAATTCCGCAAATCGGCATTGAACGTGAATGGATGCGGGAATTGTTCGACGACGGTTTCGGAAGCGGATACGATGCCGCATACACCTATCCGGGGTTGTGCCGTGTGCTTCAGGCGGCGGGACGTGTGATTCGAACGGAGACGGATCGAGGCGTAATTTTTCTGATGGATATCCGTTATGGTCAGGAACACATTCAAACATTGCTCCCCGACCACTGGAAGATTGAAAAATTCAAAAAGATGGATGCCTTAAATGCGAGATTGAAGGCATTTTGGCACTGTCGGCAATAAATCAATAACAATAATTTGTTATACTGATAAAAACAGAACCGAAAGAGGAGAAGGCAAGTGGCACAGCAACGAAAAAGAAGGCACGTCCATATTCCTACGTATACGGGAAAGAGAAAACCGTCAATCGTTACAATTGTGATCATGTATGCCATTCCGCTTATGTGGCCGCTCGGTGTACTGATGACCGTATTGCGCCTGCGCAACGAATGGCGGTGGAAAAAGTATCTGGACTATTGCAATTATGCGGCGATTATCGGCTATGAAGACGAAATTTCTTTGGCGGAAATCGCTTCTAAAATGAACAAAACGGTATTTCAGGTGCAGAGCGATATTCAAACGATGATGACGAAAGGGTATATGGAGAAATCGGTTTACATCGATTATTCCAGAAAAGTGCTGGTGCTTGAAGAAAAGGAAGATGAAACTTACCGCACGCCGAATGTGAATGTGAATGTAAATGTGAATGCCGGCGAAACGGCGCGCGTTCAGCCCGAACCGCCGAAGGAACAGCCCGTTCAACAGCAACCCGTTCAACCGCAGCCCGATGCCTCGAAAATGCAGGAGGATAAATTCGAGGAAATCTTACGCAAAATGCGCATTCTGAATGATGATATCGATGATGAAGCGGTTTCGCGCAATATCGACCGCATCGGTGAATTGACGGCGAATATATTCAACATCGTTCGCGCCTATCCCGAACGCAGCGAAGAAGTGCGCAAATTCATGGATTACTACCTGCCCACAACATTCAGCCTTCTGGAAAGCTATGCCATGATGGAAGAGCAGAGCTACCAGAGCACCAATATCACCGAATCACGCAAAAAAATCGAAGCAATCATCGAGAAACTCGCAGGCGCTTTCGAACAGCAGCATGATCGGATGTTCCGCAAAGATGCGATGGACGTGGACGCCGAAATTTCCGTTCTGGAAAAAATGATGGCGAGCGACGGCCTTCTCATCGGCACGGAGAAAGACATTCATGCGGAATTAGAACGCCGCAGACGTGAAGGAAAATAAGCTGCCGCAAGAAAGGCCGAAATGCCGAACAACGTTTCGGTGCGAAAATCCGCTTCGCCTTTCGGGCAACAATTCTTGCAAAAGAGTGAGAAATGTGTCACAGAAAATTCCAACATTTACAAATCAACGCTTGAAACATGAAATAAATAAAGGTATAATCAAATAAGGTTTATGCAAAATGCTTTCGCTTTCGGGTGTGCGGATATATAAGGAGGTTTCTTCATGGCAAGAAGAATACTGATCGTTGATGATGAGCCGCTGATTGTTAAAGGGTTGAAATATTCTCTGGAACAGGATGGCTATGAAACGGATTCTGCCGCCGATGGCGAAGAGGCCGTTACCAAATTTTTCGCCGGAGAGTTTGATTTGATTCTGTTGGATGTCATGCTTCCCAAATTCGACGGCATCGAAGTGTGCCAGCGCATTCGCGAGAAGAGCAGCGTTCCGATTATCATGTTGACCGCCAAGGGCGAAGACATGGATAAGATTCTCGGCCTTGAATACGGTGCGGACGATTATATGACCAAGCCTTTCAATATTCTCGAGGTCAAGGCGCGCATCAAGACGATTCTGCGTCGCACCATGCAGCAGCATGCGGAAAACAGCGCGCGTTCGCTGACCGTGCGTGATTTGAAACTGAATATGAATAACCGTTCCGTTACCATTGACGGACGTGATGTGAATCTGACGGCCAAGGAATTCGATCTTCTTCAGCTGTTTATGACGAATCGCGGCAAGGTTTTCTCGCGCGAAAACCTGCTGGAGACCATTTGGAAATACGATTACCTCGGCGATTTGCGCACCGTAGATGTTCATATCCGCCGCTTGCGCGAGAAGATCGAGAAAGTGCCCAGCCAGCCGGAATATATCTTCACCAAGTGGGGAGTGGGCTACTATTTCACTGACAAAGATTAAAAAGAATTTGCGCTCCATTCGTTGGAGAATCGTTATCGCCTATCTTTTGATTATCACCGTCGCCTTTTCCGTGGTAGGCGTTTCGTTGATTCAACTGGTAGGCGAATATATGTTTAATCAGCGCATCAAGGAAGACCAGCGCATTGCGGATTCGCTGGCAGAACGTGTATGCGCCTCTTTTGTTGCCATGAACACCTATGAAGTGCTGGAATATGCGCAGGAATCGTGCGAGGAGCCGGAGAGCCGTGCGCTGATTCTGGATGCTTTGGGGGTTGTTCAGGTGGATACGCAGTCCGCTCTCAACGGCGTGCGTTTGCATCTTCCCGAAGTATCCTCGGTTCTCTCGGACGAAACGTCTTCCTATGGCATTTACGATGCTTCGAAGGCGGACAATCAGCGTGTAGCGACACCTATCAACCTGTTCACCGTGGGCGGAAACATGAACGGCGTGTTTGCCTCGGAAATCCGCAGCGGAGATGCATTGATCGGCGTGGTTGTTTATATTTCCCGTGTTCAGGAAATCTATGATAATCTGCGTGAAGTTCAGCTTAAAATTCTCGGCTGGCTCACAACCGTTGCACTGGCGGTTATCGTGATGTGCAGTTTTGTTCTGCGCGCGATTACCAAACCCGTAGGCGAGTTGCGTGAAGGCATCGCCAAAATGAGCGGCGGCGATTTTTCCTCCCGTGTGAATGTGCGCGGCAAAAACGAATTCACCGAGCTGGCAACGGCATTCAACAGCATGTCCGAAAAGCTCGACGCATTGGACCGCTCGAGAAATATGTTTGTTTCCAACGCTTCTCATGAATTGAAAACGCCGCTGAGCACCATGAAGATTCTGATTGAAACCATACTGTATCAGGATCCGATTGATCCGGGCATGACGCGCGAATTCCTGTCGGACGTAAATAAGGAAATCGATCGCCTGAATCGCATTGTTTCCGACCTTCTGACGCTCGTGAACATCGACAGCGGCGGCATGAAATTGAGCATTGCGAATGTCGATTTGAATGAACTGCTCCTTGAGCAGGTCAAACGTCTCGCCCCGCTCGCCCGTGAAAACGGCATCGAAATGGAGTGCACCGCAAAGGAAGCGCTGGAAGTGCCCGGCGATTCCGTTAAACTGCAGCAGGTGATATACAACGTGATCGATAACGCAATCAAATACACGCCGCGCGGCGGTTCGGTTCAAACGAATCTCATTCGAAGCGGAAAACGCGCCGTGATTCGCGTAACGGACACCGGCATCGGCATTCCCGCCGAAGATTTGCCGCACGTTTTCGACCGTTTCTATCGTGTAGATAAGGCCCGTTCTCGTGCAACCGGAGGCACGGGACTCGGATTGTCCATCGTTAAGCAGATTGTCACACTGCACGGCGGAACCATTACCGCCGAAAGCGAAGAGGGAAAAGGCACGACATTCATCATTGATTTGCCGCTTTCCGCCAAATAAGAAAAGAGTGAATGCCCCTTTGCGGTATCCTGAAGCCGTATCGATTCCGTCTGCCGCCACCTTATTTGTGCGGTGTTGCTCCGATATTTCCGAAAGGTGAACATCATGAAGAAAAGATTGTGGATCTTGTTCCTCGTATTGTGCTTTATGCTCAGCGGCTGTTCAAGCCGCCTGGCTTCCGATACGGATTCGGAATACGCACTGCCGACGCCCGTTGCAGAGGAAACGCAGGATATTCTGGGCGAAGTGATTGAATACGATCCTGTCAGCGTTACATTCAACTATATTTCCGGAGACGGAACGTCTTTTTCGACCATCAAGCGCTTCATGACCCCTGCGAGCAATGAAAACTTCTGCGAAACGATTCTCAATACGATGCTTTCGTCAACTTCTACAACTTCGCAGATGTCCTTTTTGCCTGCGGGAACGAAAATCTCGAGTCTTGAATTCTCCTGCGGAATCGCAACAATCAACCTTTCGGCGGATGCTTTGAATGTTCAGGACGAAACAGACACCCTGAAACTGATGGCCTGTTTGTCCAACACGCTGCTTTCCGTTCCCGATGTGAAAGCCGTGAATATACTGATTTCGGGGCGTTCTGTCGCCGTTGCCGATCTTCCCGTGGGGGTTCGCACGCAGATGTATTCGGGCATCACGCCCGTGTATGCACAGATGAATACCGAGAAGGGCTATTTTCTTGAACAAATCACGGGAACCATTCAACGCAACGCCGTTCTCTATTTCCCGTCCGCAAACGGCGACTGGATTATTCCCGAAACGAGGAGCATCGAATTCAACAGCACCGATTATTCATCCGCTTTGATTCGTGCGCTTCGAAACGGTTCCGACACGCTCACCGGCGCAATCGCTCCGCTTCCGAAGGAAACCGATTTGCTGATCAATAATCCCGTTACGGAGAATTCATCGACGGGAGAACGTGTTCTGGTGCTCGACTTTTCCTCTGAACTGCGAAATTACTGCAACTCTGCCGATCTCCCCGAGTGGAAAGCGCTGGCCTCTATTGTGCTTACGGCAACGTCCTTTGTTCCGAATATCGATGCCGTTAAGATTATGCTGGACGGCGAAGCGCTTACGGGATGCACCGTTGACGGAAAGAGCTTGAATTTCACAGACGGATTGATTCATCGAAGCGATTTCACAAATTATATCGGCGGGGCATTCACGGCGTATCTTCCCTGCGAAGACGGATCTCTGCAGAAGACGGAGGGTTCGCTTTCGATGCGCCAATCCGTGTCGCCGCGTGCGATTTTAGAGGCGTTGTTTGCGCTTTCCGAAAACAGCGGCACAGATTCCGCTTTCCCGAAAAATATTACCGCAGGCGATATCCTCGGCGTTTCTTTGTCCAACGGTATTTGCACGGTAAACCTGTCGGCGAATTATTATCGTGAGGCCTTGAAATTCACGGCTTCGCAGGAACGCGCGTGCGTTTACTCCATTGTGAATACCCTTTGCGCACAAAGTGAAATTCGGGGCGTGCGAATCCTGATTGAGGGGCGCAGCGTTGAATCCTTCACGGGAGAGGTGTTCCTGCAAACCATTCTGCTCTCTTCGGAACCGACACAAACGGAAAGCAATTCCGAACCCGAGCAGCAGTAGCTCGAATGCAATGTTAAAAAAACGGTTTTGAGAAATAAATCCGAATTATGTATTGACAAAACCGCTCGATGCATGTATAATATTTAATGTTGCACGGGGTTATAGCTCAGTTGGTTAGAGCGTCACGTTGACATCGTGAAGGTCATAGGTTCGAGCCCTACTAACCCCACCATTAAGAATTGCCGCTGTTTGATATTGCGGCAATTCTTTTTATGTTTCAAGATTCAAAAAACGGGGAACCGCCGCATTCGCAGATTGCCGACGATTCCCCGTTTTTCTTATTCCAATGCAAGCAAGCGAACCTTTTCCGCTCCTTCTACTTCCATAAGCGCATCCACCAATCGGGCCACCGAATCCGTGAGCCGACCGGTATCCAGCGTGAGCATAATGCTGGCTTTCCCGTGCACGGGAAGGCTTTGCGTGATGGTGAGAATATTTCCGTGATATGCCGAAACCACATTCAACACCCGTGACAGATTGCCTGCCTCATGGGTAAGCGTGAGCATCAAAGATGCCTTGTGGCCGATATCCATCTGCGACGGTTCGATGACTTTGTCCTTGTATTTATAAAACGTGCTTCTTGAAATGCCCGCCCTGCGAACGGCATCGCTAACCTGCGTGCATTCACCGGATTCCAGCAGATTTCTTGCCTTCACGACCTTTTCGAAATAGTCCGGCAAAGCATCTCTTTCCACAAACAAATACTGATCGTTCAAGTGTGCGCCTCCTTTGTATCTTCAATGCGTTCTTCTTCAATAAGCCGTCTCGTGGGCTTGTAAAACACAATCAGGCAGAGCAACGCCAAAACGGCATTCAATGCGAAAACCGTCGGAATGCCGA
>CAVHAH010000030.1:0-2921 GCA_963633785.1 bacterium | reverse complement strand
CCTCCGAGCAATCCGCCGATGATTTTCGCGAATCCGAATGACGCGAGATTCAGCACCGTTTGCGCCGTTCCGATAATTTCCGGGGCAACGCGCCGATTCAGGTAAAACGCCGGCACAAATTCAAAACAGACCAGGCAGGAAGCATTCAGAATCTGCACAATCGCAATCGGAACAAAGCTCTTCAAACAGGCCATTCCAATCCAGCGAATACAGCTCAGCGCAACGCCGATTATCAGTATATTCCAAACATTGATTTTCTTTGCCAGCTTATCGCCGAACAGCAAAAAGGGAAGCTCGGGAGCCGTGGCGAGAAAGGTCAGCAATGATATCTGATGATTGTTCATGCCCAAATCCCCGAAGTGTTTCGAAAAGAATGCGGTGTAAAACTGCGTGCCGATAGACGCCAGAAAAATGATTCCGTAGAACCAACACAAATGTTTATCCGCAAACAGTTTTGACAAGGGAACGCGCCTTTTGTTGTGCTGGTGTCCCTCTACATTCGGCATCAAAAAAGTCATCAGACAGGCCGCAACCATCGAAGCGGCCATCATCGGATACAAGCTCTGCAGACTTTCGGAAAGCAAAGCGCCGACGCCCAACACGCCCAGCTGATAACCGATTGTTCCGCTGAGGCGAATCAGGCCGAACGATTTACCGACTTTCGTGCAATACTCCAAAGAAATGGTGGTGGCCAGCGGCGCCACGCTTACATAGAAGATATTATATCCCATCACCGCCAGGAACATCCAAACGAAGCCCTTGCAATACGGAAACAGAAAACAGCAGATGGCCATCAGAACCAGTTCGGCCGCAAGCAGATAGCGTTTTTTGGAAATGCGGTCGGACAAAGCGCCCATTAAAGGCATGAACAGCAGCGCCAGCACCATCGGAACGCTCATCAAAACGCCGATTTTCGATTCGCTCATTCCGATTTCCGCATAATATTTGGAAAGAAAAGAGGATAGCCCGTTTGAAATAAAATAAATCAGATAATATGCAATAAGTGATCCGTAATACATAAAAATCACCTCAATCGACAGAAATCCTCAGATATTTTATCATGCGGCTTTTCAAAAAGCAACCTTTGCGGCGGCATCGTGCTTATGAGATTCTTCAATGAATAGTGAATCTTTCTTTGCGTATATATGCGAAAACGGGAATCATATCGGCGGAATATTCCGCTTTTTGCAGGATGAAAGCGGTTAAACAACACATTCGACAAATCTTGCGAATTGTTTGCCGTTGCCTTAAAAAACAAATAACGGCAACCGTATCGGCTGTCGTTATATTCCTGAATATAGAAACGGCACAGTTCAGCTTCTTCGGTTCAAGATGACAAGTCCGCTTTCCCGTGCGCGAACCGCCAGCTCCGTTCGATTGCGAAAACCCGTCTTTACCAGCATATTCAAAACGTGGGTTTTAACCGTTGCAACGGACATATTCAGGCGTTCGGCGATTTCCTGATTGGTGTCGCCGCCTGTGATTTCACGCAGAACGGTCAATTCACGCTCCGTGAATTCATAACTGCTGGCACAGCCGAGCACCAGTTCAGGCGGTGCATCGGGATAAACGGATTCGCCGTTCATGGTGCGTTCCATGATTTCCATCAGTGTTTCGCGGGGCGATTCCTTATACCAGAAGCTCTCAACGCCGATTTCACGCGCCTGTTTCAGATAAGAACATTCGGGCATAGAGGTCACGATGATGATTTTGATTCCGGGGAACAGATGCTTTATCCGAGCCGCCGCTTCCAAACCGCTCTCGTTTCCCAACGTTATCACATCCATCAGGATGAGGTCCACGGGAATTTTCAGGCAATAGATATCCGCCAAAGATGCGTTGTCAATGGAAATGGCCAGTTCAAATTGCTCCGAGGATTGAATTTTCAATTCAAACAATTCCCGAGGCATGGTCTGGTCTTCAACAATCATAACCTTGTATTTCACAGTGTATTCATCCTTTCCGCAGGAAGTATCAACGTGAGCTGAAAACGAGGCAATGAATCCACCTGCATGATTCCGCCCGCTCTTTCTGTTTGTGCACGCAATGCCGACAGGCCGCTTCCTTCCGCAATCGTGCCGTTCGGAACGCTTCCGTTGTTGCGATAGCGCAATATCCAACGCTCCGCATTCCGTTCACAGCAAATCTCAAGGTGCGTCCCGTTTGCATGGCGCACGAGATTCGTTAAGCATTCATGCGCCGCATTCTCCGCAATCTGCGCAGTTTCCGTTCCGAGGGGCGGGAAACATCCGATAATTTCAACGGTAACGCCGATTGCCTGCGCCGCACGAATGAGCTGTTCCATTGAATTCACCTCGGGTTTTTCACTGCTTTGATCCATCAGAAAGCGCACGCTTTGCCGCCATGCATCGCAAATGGTTCGGATGTCTCCGTTTGTTCCGTTCAAAAACTGCCGCGTTTGCAAAAGAACGTGTCCGAGATCGTCGTGTACGCGCACCTTTGTGTTGAGAAGCTCCTTTTCACGGGTGGCATTCTGCACATCAAGACCGTATTGCCGAAGGCGGCGATTCATCTCACGCAGTTCCCGATATTCGTTTTCCAACGCTTCGTGCAGGCGAGTTTCTTCGCTGATATCGATGCCCATAATCTGATAGACCTTTCGGCGGGCGATGCTGATTTCTTTGCAATCGAAAAGCCATGTGCTTCCGTCTGCCATGGTTCGAACGGGAGCGCTTTCAACGACACGCCGAAAATCTTCGCCGTTCATAAGGGGCTGCCCCGTAATCTGATAACACAATTCATCCATCTTCAGGTTTTTCAGACATAATTGACCGTTTTCCCAGACGAAACACAGTCCGCACGGCAGATGATCGTAGCTCTCTTTGATTGAAACCGGAGAAATGCGGTTTCGGATTCTGCGTCGAAGCGCAGTGGCCATAATAATTCCGACAACGGTAAGG
>CAVHAH010000029.1:7635-15039 GCA_963633785.1 bacterium | reverse complement strand
CGGTTTACACATTCCGTGTAACGGCGATTCCCGAAAACGGAACGGAAGCAGACGGCACAGTATCCGAAATCTACTTCGCACTTCCGATTCCGCAGGAAACTGAAGTTCCGACTGTCGAACCGACTGCGATTCCCGAAGCGACCGAAATCCCCGAACAGCAACCCGTTGAAGAGCCGATGAACGAGCCTGAAGAGGAAACCGTACCGACGGTTGCCGAAATCACGGCGCCTGAAATCAGCGTGAATACGGTGGAATACACCGATAACGGCGTTGCGTATGTCGCCGAAGGCTATGTCAGCTTCAACTGGTTCAGCGAAGGATCTGTTGCATCGTACTACATTGAATTGTCCGATGGAAACGGCGTTCTCGCCGAACAATCGATGGGAGACAACGCCATCTCGATTCAGTCGAGCATGATGACGCCCGGAACGGTTTACACATTCCGTGTAACGGCGATTCCCGAAAACGGAACGGAAGCAGACGGTGCAGCATCCGAAATCTACTTCGCACTTCCGATTCCGCAGGCCACCGAAGCTCCGATTGTCGAGCCCGAGGAAGAACCGACACAGGAATACAACGAAGTTCCCGAAGAGCAGTACGAAGAAGAATACGAAGAGGAATATATTGAAGAAACAACTCCGGAACCGACCGAAGAACCTGTTTCCGAACCCGAATCGATTCCCTCCGGAAATGCCGATGATCTGATTGCTTCGTTGAATTGGGATTCTCCGATTGATGCTTACAGTGATTACGATCACATCGTTGCGATTCAGAATCGACTGGTTGAATGGGGCTGGCTCGCACAGGATTCTTTCCAGCTCGGACAACTGGACGATGCAACCTGTTCTGCGGTATGGAATCTGCAGGATTACATCAATCAGAACTACGGAACGGCGCTTGAAATGACCGATACGGAAACAAGAACCATCGGCATGGATACGCTGGCCTACTTAACGACAATGTCAACGGATATGTATATCTACAATCCGTCACCGATCTACTGAGAACGGGCGGGGCTGCTGCGGAATCACTTTTCCGCAGCAGCCCCGTGATTTTTATCCGATATACTTTCATTGACAACGTTGGGTTTTCGTTTTATAATAGCATAAACCCCGATGCGTATGGAGGATGGGATATGAAGCAATGTATGGATTCGGAAAATTTGCATAGACGGCTGAAAAAGATTATCGGTCAGGTTCAGGCGATTGATCGCATGGTGGATGAAGACGTTCCGTGCGAGGACGTTCTTTCGCAGATCAATGCCGCAAAATCGGCGCTGAACGGCTGTGGAAAGGTTGTATTGGAAGGACATATCAAACACTGCGTTCGAGATGGCATCGAACACGGCGATGCGGAAAAAACCATCGAGAGTTTTACGAAAGCGGTGGAACGCTTCGCCAATATGCAGTAAGTTTATCGATATCCCGAGCAGACGATGTTGCAAAGAACATGGTCTGCTTTTTGTATGCGTTCACTGCTTTGCGTTGAAGAAGGGTGAAAAACAGGGCGGCCAATCGGATGTGTCGATTCCGATTGACCGCCCGTGCGGGAGCGATGGTATTAGGGCAACACCGCACAATTCGGCGGCGACGCTGAATGCGCCTTTTGCGATATCTGGAAGCTGCAAAAATCTCGATTTACCTCCAGTAAACCTTCGATTCTTGCAATTCCATCTACCGCAAAATTCACTATTCAGCGTACCACCTCATTTGTGCGGTGTTGCCTTAGTTTGAAGTCGCCAAATCAAGATAGCGGGCAATCAGGACGGGATAGTATTCGTTTTTGTAAATCGCATGTCCCGATACATCCGCATAGGCGGTATAACTGCGCCCGTAGGAAACGCTTGTGGTTGAGGATTCGTTTTGCAGAATCAGCAGCTGCGGTTCCGAATCCGTGCCGACATTCATAATGTAGCACGATGCGCCGTTGATTTCCACGGTATCGATAATGGGACCGTCGCACTTGAATACTTTGCCGTGCCACTGTTCATACAGCGTCTGCAAGCCCGAGTAATCCATCTTCCAGGCATTCTTGGAATATTCCGCAAGTGTCGGCTGATAGTCCATTGTCATGTTGATAACCGTGTCCTCGCTGCCCTCTTTCGTGATTCTGAAGCGAATCGCATTCGAACCGAAGTTCGAGAGCTTTGCGATGAATGAGAATTCGCCGGTCTCGTGATTGATACTCAGGCTTTCGGCAATGTAATCCGTTTCCACGGTGATATCCGCCTGCGGATCGATTGTGCCCGAAATCGGTGCGGTTTTGCTGTTTGAATAGGTTTTCACCGATGTCGACAGCTCGAAAGCGATATCGTAAGCGGGACGATAAATCGTGATTTCACGGCGCGTTTCGTGGTGCTGCGGCGTTTGAACGATTAAGGTATAGGTGTTGTCGCCCACGGGATAGACATTCACATTCTGCGACAGCAATCCGTCACGCCCGACCATATCGGTCACGTCTTCGCCGTTGACCAAAACGGTGCTTCCGGGAACCACCTGAATCTCCAACAGATACAGCGATGTTTCAACAGACTGACGGTCATTCTGCGGACTGACAACGGTGATGGGAGAGTCGGGCACCATGACCTCAAAAGTGATTTGAGGAAGCTGCGTGCGCTTTCCCGATTCGCTGATCAGAACGGGGGAGAGTGTGACCGTTGCGGATTCCACTTCCAGAACATCGCCGCTGAACCAGTCCGCATCCGCAATGGAAACACGGGCGACGCCGCCGCTGATGGTCAGAGAACGGCTCAGTTCGGGAATGTAAATCTGATCGCCGTCGCTTCCGTAGAAAACGATGGAACGACCGACGCGACCGTCATCCAGCGTGACCGAATTGATGGTGGGCGTGTATGCACCGCGCGAATACAGGCGCTGAATGCGATAATCGTCCACCCAGAAGGTCAGCTTGTAAGCTACCAGACAAATCGCCGCGAAAGAGAGAAGATATATCAGTATAATGAAAATGCGCTGTGCAAGCGGCATGCGTTTGCTTTCGGGCGCACGCGTATTCAGAGGCTGCTTGCAGCTTGGACAATAGGTTTCGCTTTCCGCAATGCGGCTACCGCAATAGGGACATTTCAAATCGGACATCCTCCTCGGTTGAAATCTTCTCTATTATAACACAAAAAATATGAACAGAAAAGAAATGTTTTTCGAATTTGAGATTTTCTCTCGACATTTTGAGAATCTATGGTATAATAAATAATAAGACAGCTTCGATTTCGGAGCGCAAAACAAGTTGGAGGTATCCGAATGGACGATTATCTCGAGACAGTTGCCCGTCGCAGACATCAGGGTGTGTATACAGTGCTCTACTTTTTGGTATGGGTTCTGATTGTAATGTTCGGCTTCACGGCATTGCTGAACTTCTCTTCCTTTATCGGCACAAATGAAGAAGGCGGACTCCAGCTGAATTGGATTCAGTTGCTCATTGCGGTTGTTATGGGCGGAATCACGTATCTGCTTTGGCGCAGAAAAGATTATTGCCGAGTGGAATACGATTACACCTTTACAAACGGTATTCTCGATGTGGGTCAGGTATTGAACAATAAGCGCCGCCGTTATCTGACTGCGCTGGATATGAAGGATGTTGTGCGCTGCGGTCCTACTCAGGGCCCGACGTTTGAAAAGACGCTTCGCGAAAACGGCTTGAAGAAGCACAACTGGTTTTTGAATCGTGATGCGAATCTGTATTACTTCTATTTCGTGAAGAACAATATCAAGCATCTTGCGGTGTTGGAATTGCAGGATGAAATGATTGCAATGGTTCGCAGCAAGAGCTATCTCCCGCGCGGCGCATGGGCGGCTGATGATGGGAAGTCCGGCTATGGCGTATCTTGACAATAGTGCGACCACGCGTCCCTGCCCGGCGGCGGTGGATGCGATGGTTCGCTGTATGACAGACGGTTTTTACAATCCTTCCAGCGTCTACCGCCCTGCGGTGGACGCGTTTCGTGCTGTTCGGGAGGCGCGTGAAACGCTGCTCAAGGCGGTGCACGGTTCGGACTGCAATCTGTTTTTCACATCGGGCGGAACGGAAGCGAATAATCTTGCCATTCTCGGCTCTGCCGCCGTTTTGCGCGATCGCAAGGTAGTGGCCGTTACGGCGGTTGAACATCCGTCTGTGCGTGAAGCGTATGAAAAACTGCGTGAAAGCGGCTTTGATGTGCGCGTTATCGGCGTGAATATTCACGGAGAACTCGATTGGGCGGCACTGGAGAAAGCCCTTGATGACGGTGCGGCGCTGGTCAGCTGTATGCAGGTCAACAACGAAACGGGCGCTCTGCTTGATTGTGAACGCCTGTATCGAACGGTCAACGGGCGTGCGAGAATTCACGTAGACGGCGTTCAGGGCTTTTTGCGCGTGCCGTTCGACATGAAATATGCGGATTTGTATACCATCAGCGGACATAAAATTCACGGACCGAAGGGAATCGGCGCATTGGTTGTGCGCAAAGGCGTTCGCCTGATGCCGCGTCAAATCGGCGGCGGTCAGGAAAGCGGAATGCGTTCGGGCACGGAAAATACGCCCGGCATTGCGGGATTCGCCGCCGCAGCGCGGGAAATGATGAACGGCAACGATCAAATGCGTGCGGAATTGATGCAAAAGAAGCTGTATCTGATTGAAAAGTTTTGCCGAGCCGTTCCCGAGGCGGTAATCAACGGGCCCGATCCCGAAAAAGCCGCACCGCATATTGTGAATATGCGCTTTGAGGGCGTTCGGGGCGAGGTTATGCTGCACGCATTGGAGGCGGAAGGCGTTTACGCTTCCACGGGCAGTGCGTGTTCCTCGAAGAAACTGAAGGTGAGCGGCGTTTTAACGGCGATGGGTGTTCCCGGTGCGCAGGCGGAATGCGCATTGCGATTCAGCCTGAGTCCGCACACAACAACGGAAGAAATCGATTATGCGGCGAATGCACTTCAAAAGTGCTACTCACTGCTCAAAGGCTATAAGAGGAGATAACAGATGCGCAACGTACTTTTGGTTCGCTATGGCGAGGTTTTTCTGAAGGGCGCAAATCGTCCCCATTTTCTAAAGGTACTCAACGACAATGTAAAGAAGGCCGTGAAGCCGATCGGCGGCAAGGTGTGGATGTCGGATTCACGCATTTACGTTTCGGATTTCACGGATTTGCAGGAATGCATTGACCGTGTTACGAAGGTTTTCGGCATTCATTCCGTGAGCCCCGCAGTGGAAATGGAAAAGGATTTGGATGCGATTGCCGAAAAGGCGATTGAAATGATGCGTGATTACGAAGGCTCATTCAAAGTTTACGGACGCCGTTCGGACAAGAGCTTTCCGCTCAACTCCATGGAAATCGGACAGGAAATCGGCGGACGTGTGCTGGATTCCAATCCGAAGCTCATGGTGGATGTTCACAATCCGAAGCATAAGCTGCATGTTGAAATTCGAGACAATGCCTATCTTTGCGTAGAAGAAATCAAGGCTGTCGGCGGAATGCCGATGGGAACGGGCGGCCGCGCGGCACTGCTGCTGTCGGGCGGTATCGATTCTCCCGTGGCAGGCTATCAAATCATGAAGCGCGGCGTGCGCTGCTGTGCGATTCACTTCATGAGCCCGCCGTATACCGGAGAACTTGCACGTGATAAGGTGATGCAGCTTGCGAAACAGCTCAGCGCTTATTCCGGCGGCATGCGCGTGTATCTGGCGCCGTTCACGAAATGCCAGCTCGAAATTCACGATAAGTGCCCCGAGGGACTCGGAACGCTGATTACCCGCCGCTTTATGATGCGCATTGCGGAAAAAATCGCACAGAAGGACGGCGCATCGGCTTTGATTACCGGCGAAAGCATCGGCCAGGTGGCTTCACAGACGATGGAAGCCCTTGTTTGCACCGATGCCGTGGTTAATATGCCCGTATTCCGCCCGTTAATCGGTCTGGATAAAACGGAAATCATGGAAATCGCAAACAAAATCGGCACTTACGAAACATCCATTCTGCCCTACGAGGATTGCTGCACGGTGTTTACACCCCGCCATCCCGTAACCAAGCCGAAGCTCAATACCATGCCCGATGCCGAGCGCAAGCTGGATGTGGAAGCATTGGTGAATGAAGTTGTTGAAAACACGGAAATGATTATCATCTGAAAAAACGGCGACGCGCGTTTGATGCTTTGCGCGTCGCCGTTTTTCAAAAAGGAGTTCAGAATGACCGTTCAGGAATACATTCGCAAGCTGAAAAACGATCCTCATTTTATGGAAAACGTAACGCATTGGCGCGTTTTGCCTGCCCGTGCGGCGCATTACGGTGAATTTCCGCAAGCACTCGATCAGCGTGTGATTGACGTGCTCAATACGCGCGGCATTAAAAAGCCGTATATTCACCAGAGCATGGCGATTGAGGCGGGAATCAGCGGACGTGATTTTGTGGTCGTTACGCCGACGGCATCGGGAAAAACGCTGTGCTACAATGCACCTGTGCTGAATGCGATTCTGAAGGATCCTTCCGCCCGTGCGCTGTATCTGTTTCCGACAAAGGCGCTTTCAAGCGATCAGGTGTCTGAATTGTATTCCATGATTCAACAGCTCGGCGCAGATATCAAGGCATTCACCTACGACGGCGATACGCCTGCATCCGCACGAACGGCGATTCGCCAGGCGGGGCACGTTGTGGTTACCAATCCCGATATGCTGCATCAGGGCATTCTTCCGCTTCATGCGAAGTGGGTGAAGCTGTTCGAGAATCTGCGCTATATCGTGATTGATGAAATTCACGCTTATCGGGGCATTTTCGGCTCCAATCTTGCCAATGTGATTCGCAGACTCAAGCGCATCTGCGCTTTCTACGGTTCGAACCCGACATTCATCTGCTGCAGCGCCACCATCGGCAATCCGAAGGAACTGGCGGAACGCATGACAGGGCGTGAGATGCTGTTAATCGATGAAAACGGCGCACCGGCGGGGGAACGGCATGCGATTTTCTATAATCCTCCCGTTGTGAATGCACAGCTCGGCATTCGAAGCGGTTCGATTCCGTCCACTCGCAATATCGCCGAATCCATGCTCAAGGCGGGCGTTCAAAACATCATATTCGGGCGCTCCAGGCTTACGGTCGAGGTTCTCGTGCGCTATTTGAAGGATGCGGTGCGTGATCCCCTGGGAAATGCGGGACGGGTGCGCGGCTATCGGGGCGGTTATCTGCCGACACAGCGCCGTGAAATCGAGCGTGAATTGCGTGCGGGCAATATCACAACGGTGGTTTCCACCAATGCGCTGGAATTGGGAATCGACATCGGTCAGCTCGATGCGTGTATACTTTGCGGTTATCCCGGAAACATTGCCAGCACATGGCAACAGGCGGGGCGTGCAGGTCGGCGGGGAAGCGTTTCTTTGATGATACTGGTGGCTTCCTCCGCTCCGCTGGATCAATATATCGTGAAT